>NZ_RAWQ01000170.1:0-24751 GCF_003668965.1 Corallococcus sp. AB030 | reverse complement strand
CCTCATCCCCTGCCCTGACCCTCACCCCCCGCGGAGAAGACACGCCATGCAACGCACCAACCTCCAATTGGCCTCGCAGCACCCGTCGCTGGTCCCGCAGTCCCAGTCGCTTCCGGTGGTCTCCTCGCACACCGAATGGGATCCGCTCGAGGAGGTCATCGTCGGCGTCGCGGACGGCGCCACGGTGCCCTCGTGGCACGTGACCCTCAAGTCGACCATGCCCCGCAAGCACTGGGGCTTCTTCCAGGAGCACGGCGGCAAGCCCTTCCCCCAGGACATGGTGGACGCGGCCAACCGCGACCTGGACGAGTTCGCTCACATCCTGGAGGCCGAGGGCATCCGCGTCCGCCGCCCCGAGCGCGTCTCGCACACGAAGCCCTTCTCCACGCCGGACTGGCAGTCGCCGGGCGGCCTCTACACGGCCATGCCCCGGGACCTGCTGCTCGTCGTGGGCGACCAGCTCATCGAGACGCCCATGCCGTGGCGCTCCCGCTATTTCGAAGTACATCCCTACCGGAAGCTATTGAAAGAGTACTTCCAGGCGGGCGCGCGGTGGACCTCCGCGCCCAAGCCGCAGCTGACGGACGAGTCGTTCGACGACACCTGGGAGGTGCCGGGTGACGACGAGCCCATGCGCTACGCCCTCACGGAGTTCGAGCCGCTCTTCGACGCGGCGGACTTCGTGCGCTGCGGCCGGGACCTCTTCTACATCCGCAGCCACGTGACGAACGCGTTCGGCGTGGAGTGGCTGCGGCGGCACCTGGGCAGCGAGTACCGCATCCACGAGCTGAAGTGCCGGGACACCAAGCCCATGCACATCGACACGACGTTCATGCCGCTGGCGCCCGGCAAGCTGCTGGTGAACCCGGAGCGCGTGGACGAGCTGCCGCGGATGTTCAAGTCGTGGGACATCCTCCGCGCGCCGCCGCCCTGCGCCTCGGACGACCTCATCCTCTACTTCAGCGGCAAGTGGCTGAGCATGAACATCCTCATGCTCGATGAGCAGCGCCTCGTCGTGGACAAGAACGAGCACACGCTGATCCGCGCGTTCAAGGACTGGGGCTTCAAGCCCATCACCTGCAACTTCACGAACTTCTACCGGCTGGGAGGTTCGTTCCACTGCGCCACGCTCGACGTGCGCCGCCGTGGCGTCCTCCAGTCCTACTTCTGAGCCAAGGCTGCGCGCCCGCGCGCCGCATCCCCCCTTTCCGCCGACAACCCTCCCGAGGACCGCTCCAACATGTCGTCCACGCACCGCCGGCTCTCCGAATCCCCTTCCGAACAGCGTGAACCGCCGGCCCGAAACCTGGCGCGGGAGGACGCCCCCGCCGCGTCCTCCCGGGAGCTGGTGGCCTACGTCGTCCCTCGACAGGGCCAGACGGCGCCCACCGTCGAGGAGCTGCGCGGCTTCCTCAAGGAGCGGCTGCCGGAGTCGCTCATCCCCCAGGCGTGGATGCTGCTGGAGTCCCTGCCCCTCACCATCAACGGCAAGGTGGACCTGCGCGCGCTGCCCGCGCCCCTGCGCCCCCAGGCGGCGCAGGCCTTCCTGCCACCCCAGGGCGCGACGGAGGAGCTCATCGCCGGCACCTGGGCGAGCCTGCTGCGCGTGCCCCGCGTGGGACGGCACGACAACTTCTTCGAGCTGGGCGGCCACTCGCTCCTGGCCACCCAGGTGATGTCCCGCCTCAACTCCGCGCTGGGCACCGAGCTGCCGCTGCGCATCCTCTTCGAGTCGGCCACGGTGGAGGGGCTCGCGGCCCGCGTGGACAGCGCGCGCGCCGAGGCTTCGGGGGACGCCCTGCCGCCGCTGGTCCCCGCGCCGCGGGACGCGGCCCTGCCGCTGTCCTTCGCCCAGCAGCGGCTGTGGTTCCTCGACCAGCTGGAGCCCGGCCTCACCGCCTACAACGTCGCGGGCGCGGTGCGGCTGTTGGGGCCGCTGGACGTCCAGGCCATGGCGAAGAGCATGGAGGCGCTCGTGCAGCGCCACGAAACGCTGCGCACCACCTTCGCGCTGGTGGACGGACAGCCCGTGCAGCGGGTGCACCCCACGGTGGAGGTGCCGGTGCACGTGGAGGCCCTGTCCGGCGCCAGCGAGGACGCCGTTCGCCAGCGCGTGGAGGAGGAGGCGCGCAGGCCCTTCGACCTGGCCACGGGTCCGCTCCTGCGCGCGCGCCTGCTGGACCTGGGCGGCATGGAGCACGTGCTGCTCGTCACGATGCACCACATCATCTCCGACGGCTGGTCCATCAGCGTCTTCGTGCGCGAGCTGGCCGCCTTCTACGGCGCCTTCACCTCCGGGCAGCACGCGGCGCTCGCGCCCCTGGCCGTGCAGTACGGGGACTTCTCCGTGTGGCAGCGCCAGTGGATGCGCGGCGAGCGGCTGGACGCGCAGCTGTCGTACTGGAAGCAGCAGCTGTCCGGAGCGCCGCCCTCGCTGGAGCTGCCCACGGACCGGCCCCGCCCGGCCGCGCAGCGCTACCGGGGCGCACGCCACGCCTGGAAGCTGGGCAGGGCGCTGACGGACGCGCTCCAGCAGCTGTCGCGCCGCCAGGACGTGACCCTCTTCATGACGCTGCTGGCGGGCTTCAACGTGCTGTTGGGCCGCTACGCGCGCACGGAGGACGTCGTCATCGGCAGCGCCATCGCCAACCGCGGCCACGTGGAGACCGAAGGGCTCATCGGCTTCTTCGTCAACACGCTGGCCCTGCGCACGGACCTCTCCGGCGACCCGCGCTTCGTGGAGCTGCTGGGCCGCGTGCGCCAGACGACGCTGGGCGCCTACGCCCACCAGGACGTCCCCTTCGAAAAACTGGTGGAGGCGCTGCAACTGCCGCGCGACCTGAGCCGCCCGCCCCTCTTCCAGGTCATGTTCGCGCTGCAGAACATGCCCCCACCCCGCCTGGAGCTGGACGGCCTGACGCTGACGCCGGTGGACGTGGAGACGGGCTCCGCGCAGTTCGACCTGACCCTGAGCCTCACCGAGGACAAGGACGGCCTGGTCGCCTGGTTCGAGTACAACACCGACCTCTTCGAAGCGGCCACCGTCCAGCGGCTCGCGGGCCACTACCAGACGCTGCTGGAGGGCGCCGCGAGAGACCCGCGCCAGCGCCTCTCCCGGCTGCCGCTGCTCACCCCCGCGGAACACCAGCGCCAGCTGCTGGACTGGAACCGTACGGACGTGCCCTGGCGGCGCGACGAGTGCTTCCACCAGGTCTTCGAGGCCCAGGTGGACCGCACGCCGGACGCGCTCGCCGCCGTGTGTGAAGGCCGCTCCCTCACGTACCGGGAGCTGGACGCGCGGGCCAACCGGCTGGCGCACCACCTGCTGGCCTCGGGCGTGTCCACGGACCGCATCGTCGCGCTCTTCCTGGACCGGGAGCTGGAGTTCCTCATCGCCATGCTCGCCGTCTGGAAGGCGGGCGGGGCGTACGTGCCCATCGACCCGGCCCTGCCCCGGCACCGGCTGCGCTCCGTCGTGGAGCAGAGCCAGTGCGTGCTGCTGCTCACGGAGGAGCGCCACCTCGCGGACGCCCGGGACATCGCCTCCGGCCGCCCCGTGGCGCGGGTGACGGAGCTGCTGGAACAGGACGCCCCCTGGACGCGTCCGGACGTGCACGTGCCGCCGGAGGCGCTCGCGTACGTCATCTTCACGTCGGGCTCCACCGGCATGCCCAAGGGCGTGATGATTGAACACGTCGGCATGCTCAACCACCTGCGTGCGAAGCAGGACACGCTGGGCATCACCGCCCGGGACGTGGTGGCCGAAATCGCCACGCCCAGCTTCGACGTGTCGGTGTGGCAGTTCGTCTGCGCGCTGCTCGTGGGCGCGCGCACCGCCATCTTCAAGGACGAGTCCGCGTGGGAGCCCGTCCAGCTGCTGGCGAAGATGCGGGACGAACGGGTCACCGTCCTGGAGACGGTGCCCACGCACATGCGCATCATGCTGGAGGAGATGGAGGCCAACCCCGGCCGCTACGACCTCTCCGCCATGCGCTGGTTCATCGTGAACGGGGAGCCGCTCCTCCCGGAGCTGTGCGCGCGCTGGTTCAAGCTCTGGCCGGGCGTGCCCATGGTGAACGCCTACGGCGCCACGGAGGTCTCCGACGACAGCGCGCACTACCCCATGCGGTCCGCGCCCTCCATGCACTGGGCCAGCCTGCCCATCAACGGCACGCTGCCCAACCTCCAGGCGTACATCCTGGACACCTTCCTGCAGCCGGTGCCCATCGGCGTCGCGGGGGAGATGTACATCGGCGGCGTCGGCGTGGGGCGCGGCTACCTGGGGGACCCCCTCAAGACGGCCCGCTCGTTCGTGCCGGATCCGTTCGCCACGGAGCCCGGCCAGCGGCTGTACCGCACCGGAGACCTGGTGCGCTTCCTGGAGGACGGCAGCATCGAGGTGCTGGGCCGCATCGACCACCAGGTGAAGGTCCGCGGCTTCCGCATCGAGATTGGCGAAGTGGAGTCCGCGCTCGCCCAGCACCCGGACCTGCGGGACTCGGTCGTCATCGCTCGCGGGGACAAGGGGCACGCGAAGCGGCTGGTGGCCTACGCCGTCCTCAAGGAGGCGGAGGCCGTCACCCCGGCCGCGCTCGCGGAGTACCTGTCCAGCCGGCTGGCGGACTACATGGTGCCGTCCGCCTTCGTGCTGATGGACGCGCTGCCGCTCCTGCCCAACGGCAAGGTGGACCGCAACGCGCTCCCCGCGCCGGGAGAGGGTGACCTCGGGTCGCTCACCGCCTACGTGGCGCCCCGCACGCCGCTGGAGCAGCGGGTCGCGGACGTCTGGGCGGACCTGCTGGGCCTGCCCCGCGTCGGCGCGGAGGACAACTTCTTCGCGCTCGGCGGGCACTCGCTGGTGGCCATCCAGTCCAACGCGAAGCTGCGCGCCCTCACCGGCGTGGAGCTGTCCGTGCGCGACCTCTTCGAGGGCCAGACGGTGGCGCGCATCGCGCAGCGCATCGAAGCCTTGCAGAGCGTCCCCGCGGACGGTGCCGCGCCGGCGGTGGCGCTGCCGCCCCTGCGCAGGCTGGAGCCCCGGGCGCACTACCCGCTGGCCACGTACCAGTTCCCCGAGTGGTACATGCACGAGCTGGAGCCAGACAGCCCGTTCTACAACGTATGCATCGGCGACCTGGTGCTCACCGGCGACCTGGACCTGGACGCCTTCACCCGCGCCTGGCAGACGCTGGTGGACCGCCACGACATCTTCCGGCTGCACTTCGGCTACGTGGACGGCCAGCCCGTGCAGCGCGTCCGCCCACACGTGGCCGTCACCCGCGAGTCGCTGTACCTGGACCGGCGCGACGTCCCGGACGCGGACTTCCACGCGGAGGTGCAGCGGCTGGCGCGGCGGCACAGCGGAATGTCGCTCGACTTCGAGAACGGCCCGATGTTCCACGTGAAGCTCGCGCACTTCTCCGGCGGCCGCTTCCTCGTCCTCTTCCTCGTCCACCACATCATCTGGGACGAGACCTCCACCATGAACCTGGCGCGGGAGCTGAGCGAGCTCTACAACGCCTTCCGCGCGGCGCGCGCCCCGCGCCTGCCGGAGCTGCGGCTGGGCTACGTGGACTACGCCGCGTGGATCCACGACGCCGTGGCCTCTGGCGGCCTGGAGCCCCAGCGCCGCTACTGGCTCCAGAAGTTCGCCACGCTCCCGCCACCCCTGGAGTTGCCGCTCGACTTCCCGCGCCCCGCCTTCCAGACGTTCAACGGCGCGGAGGTCCACCGGGTCATCCCGAAGGAGCGGAGCGCCGCCATCGACGCCTTCGCCCGCCGGCACCACACCACGCTCAACATCGTCTTCCTCTCCGCGCTGCACGCGCAGCTGCACCGGCTGAGCGGACAGCGGGACTTCGTGGTGGGCACGCCCATCGCCAACCGCGACGACGAGCGCGTGGCGCCGCTCCTGGGCCTCTTCGCCACCGCGCTGCCCATGCGCTGCACCGTGCGGCCGGGCATGACCTTCCAGCACCTGTTGGAGGACACGCGCCAGACGGCGGCGGAGGCGTATGACCACCACGTCTACCCCAGCGTGCTGGCCATCCAGGAGCTGAACCCGGACACGGACCTGTCCCGCAACCGCCTCTTCTCCGTGATGTACGGGTTGCAGAACAACAAGCTGCGGCTCGCCGACGAGGTCCGCTTCGAAGGGCTCCAGCTGGAGTTCCTGCGCGGCATCGAGGTCGCCGAGAGCGAGACGTCCAAGTTCGACCTCACGTACATCGTGGACCATGTCGCCAGCGGCGTCATCGTCCGGCTCAACTACAACACCGACCTGTTCAAGGCCGCGACCGCGGAGCGGATGCTGGAGCAGTACCTCTCGCTCGTCGAACAGCTGGTGGCGGACCCCACCCGCGCGCTCGCGGACTACCGGATGCTGTCCACGACGTCGGAGCAGCGGCTGCTGCACGCGTTCAACGACACGGCGCTGCCCTTCGACGCGGACACCGGCGTGCACCGCCTGGTGGAAGCGCAGGTGGAGCGCACGCCGGACGCGGTGGCGCTCTCGTGGGAGGGCGGACACCTCACGTACCGGCAGCTGGACCGCGAGGCCAACCGCTGGGCCCACCACCTGCTGGCGCACGGCGTGGGCCCGGAGCACCGGGTCGGCGTGCGCCTGGAGCCGTCACCGGAGCTGGTGCTCGCGCTGCTGGCCGTGCTCAAGGCGGGCGCCGCGTACGTGCCCGTCAGCCCGGAGCATCCCGAGGAGCGCCAGGCACAGGTGCTGGACGCCGCCGGAGCCCGGCTGCTCATCACCTCGGGGCCGCTGGCCACAAGCCTCCAGCGCCCGGGGCTGACAGTGCTCTCCATGGACGCGGAGCGCGCCGCCGTGGCAGCCCGGCCCTCCACCGCACCGGAGGGCTCACCGGGTGGCCGGGCCCTGGCCTACGTGCTGTTCACGTCGGGCACCACGGGCGTGCCGAAGGGCATCGAAATCGAGCACCGGGGCATCGCCAACGTCGTCGCCTCCACCCAGCGGGACTACGCGCTGGACGCGAGCGACGCGGTGCTGCTGCTCACCTCGTTCACGTTCGACCCGTTCGTGCTGGACCTCTACTGGCCGCTGACCGTGGGCGCGCGCGTGGTGATTCCGCCGCACGCCGCGGCCCGCTCGCCCCAGCACCTGGCGGAGGTCGTGCGCCGCGAAGCCATCACCCTGTTCCAGTGCGTGCCCCTGATGCTGGGGGAGCTGGTGGACGCGCGGCGTGCCGGACGCATCCCGGAGCTGCCGTCGCTGCGGCGGGTCCTCTCCGGAGGCGCGTACCTGCCGCGCGAGCTGCGCGACGCGTTCCTCGCGACGTTCCCCACCCGCCTGGCGAACCACTACGGCCCCACGGAGGTCACCGTGGATGCCAGCCGCTTCGACTGCGCGCGGCCGGTGGAGGGCGACATCGTCCCGCTGGGCCGGCCCATCGCCAACACGCGCCTCTACCTGTTGGATGAAGCGCTGCGCCCCGTGCCCTTCGGCGTCACCGGCGAGCTGTACGTGAGCACGCCGGGACTCGCGCGAGGCTACCTGGGCGACCCGGCGCGCACCGCTCGCGCCTTCCTGCCGGACCCCTTCCACCAGGAGGCGGGCACGCGGATGTACCGCACCGGGGACCTGGGCCGGTACACCGAGGCGGGCGACGTCGAGTTCATCGGCCGCGTGGACAAGCAGGTGAAGGTCCGCGGCAACCGCGTGGAGCTGGAGGAGATTGAATCCCGGCTCGCCGCGCACCCGGCGGTGGCCGGCTGCATCGTGCGGCACGCGAAGAAGCCCGGCGGCGGCGATGGCCTGGTGGCCACCGTGGAGCTGCACGAGGCCGCGAGCACGCTCCAAGGGGAGGGCCTGCGCTACCGGATGTTCACGCTCGCCCAGCGCCCGGAGCTGAAGCGGGCCATGGACGACCTGCATGTGGGCGCGTGGCCGGACTTCTTCGCGGGGGACACCGTCCTGCGCGAGTTCTGGCCGCGGCTCGCGGAGGAGTTCGCCGCGCACCAGTTCGCGCTCGTCGACGAGGACGACGCGGTGGTGGCCGCCGGCAACGCGCTGCCCATCCGTTGGGACGGCACGCGCGAGGGCCTGCCCGCGGGCTGGGACGCGGGGCTGCGGCAGGGCTTCGAGGACGCGGCGCGCGGCGTGCCCGCCGACACGCTGATGATCCTCACCGGCGTGGTGGCCGAGGACGCCCTGGGCCGGGGGCTCGCCACGCTCATCCTGAGGGGCTTCAAGGCCCTGGCGCGCGCGCACGGGCTGGGCCGGGTGGTCGTCCCGGTGCGGCCCACCGGCAAGGCGTCGCGTCCCGACCTGTCCTTCGAACAGTGGTGCCACGCGCGCCGCGAGGACGGACAGCTCCAGGACCCATGGCTGCGCATCCACGAGCGCGTGGGCGGCCGGATGCTCCACGTGGAGTCGCGCTCGCAGTACATCCGCGCGGACCTGGCTTCGTGGGAACATTGGAGCGGCCAGCGGCTCACCGCGTCCGGCGAGTACGCGCTCCCGGGCACCATGCAGCCGGTGGCGGTGGACGTGGAGCGGGGCTTCGCCGAGTACCACGACCCGAGCGTGTGGATGGAGCACCCGCACGCGGAAGGCGAGCCCTCCGCCTGGCGACTCCTGGACGGCGCACGACTCCAGGACTTCCTCGCGAAGACGCTGCCGGACTACATGCTGCCGGAGCGCTACCAGTTCGTCTCGCGCCTGCGCCGCAATCTCAGCGGCAAGGTGGATGAGCGCGCCCTGCCCCCGGCCTTTGGTGACGAAGGGCCCGCCGCGCCGCCTGTCGCGCCCCAGACGCCGCTCCAGGAGCGGCTGGCGGAGCTCTGGAAGGACGTGCTGGGCCTGCCCAACGTGGGCATCCACGCGGACTTCTTCGAGTTGGGAGGGCACTCCATGCGCGCCCTCCAGCTGCTGGCGCGCATGACCGATCAGTTCGGCGTGACGCTGGGCCTGCGGCAACTGCTCAAGCACCGCACCATCCACCGCCTGGAGAAGCTCGTCGGCGAGGCCCTGGCCACCCGGGCCCCCACGCCAGACACAGCGCTGGCCCTGTCTCACGAAGCCTCCATCACGGCCGTGCCCGTGGTGGAAGCGGCCCCTGCGCTCTCCCCCGAGGGCCGGGGTGACGCCGTGGGCCACCACGGGGAGCTGCTCCAGGGCGTGTTCCGCGACGCGGACGGGCGCCTGCACCGGGGGCTGCTGTCGCTGCCCTGCGGCATGCTTCGCTCGGACGCGCGCTTCCAGCTCACGTCCGGCGCGGGGCTCACCGTGGAGCCCGCGTGGAAGACCAAGGCGGCCCGGGCCGCGGCGCTCACCCTGGAATGGGCGGGCGTGGAGCCGCGCGGCGCGCACCTGGTGGTGCACAGCAACATCCCCGTGGGCTGGGGGCTGGGCTCCTCCACGAGCGACGTGGTGGCCACCATCCGCGCCGTGTCCGCGGCGCTGGGCCGGCCGCTGACGCCGGAGGACACCGCGCGGCTGGCGGTGAAGGCGGAGACGGCGTCGGACTCCACCATCTTCGGCAACAGCGCGCTGATCTTCGGTCATCGCGAGGGCGTGGTGCTCCACCGCTTCAGCGGCGAGGTGCTCGACCTGCGGGTGGTGAGCATCAACCTGGACCCCGGCGGCAAGGGCGTCGACACCCTGGCCCACGCGCCCGCTCGCTACGACAGCGAGGAGATCGAGGAGTTCCAGCGCCTGCGCGCATCGCTGGAGCGGGCGCTCGCGACAGGGGACTACCGGCTGTTGGGCGAGGTGGCCACGGCCAGCGCGCGCATCAACCAGCGCTTCCTGCCCAAGCCCCACTTCGAGCTGCTGCTGGAGGTGATGGAGGCCTCCGGCGCGGTGGGACTCCAGGTGGCGCACAGCGGAACGGTGGCGGGGCTGCTCTTCGACCCGCGCACGTCCGACGTGGAGGCGCGGCTGTCGAAGTGCCAGGCGCTCCTCGCGGAGCGGGGCTTCCCCAGCACGTGGCGCTTCTCCAGCCACGACCGGAGCCGGCCCGCCTCCGCCTGACGCGTGCTACGCGGGAGGCCGGTGCGCGGCGGCATGGCCGCGCATCACCTCCTGGAAGAAGCGCCGTCCGACGAAGAAGCCGCCCAGCGGAGCACCGGACCAGAGCGCTCCAGTGGACGGGTCGAGGATCCACGGCGTGATGTCGATGCCCTCCGCGCCCGAGGCCCTGCGCAGCGGTCCCAGCCGCGCCCGGTCCTCGGGCGTGGGCGGACTGCCCAGCTCGAACACCTCGATGGACGCGTGCCGCGCTGGGGAGCGCGCCGCGCCAGCATCCAGGCAGCGCGAAGCCAGCGCCGTCACCTCTTCGCGCGTCAGGGCGAAGCGCCGCTCCGGGTCGCGCGCGCGGTCCACCATGCACGCCAGCTTCAGCCCGCGTGCGTCCCACCGGTGCACCACCACGTCCGCGGCGCCCGCCAGGGCCTGGGCTCCGTCGGGGGCGCCCCACACGAAGCCGCGCTCGGCGACGGCGCGGTGGGCGAAATAGGAAGCGAAGGACGCGGCATCACCGCGCTGTTCAGGAGAGGTCGTCATGTGAGGCAGCACACGCCGCCTCGATTCTGTTTCCAACAGCCCCCCACGTCGGCCGAGCGAAGCCCACCCCTCTCGTCCCATCCGACGCTTGGATTCCGGCCGCATCACGCACCGACACCAGGCCCCAGGAGGCCCGCGCATGATGGACGACGCATCCCGGCTGTGGACCCGCAGGCGCATGCTGGAGGCCACGGGGGGACTCCTCACCGCGAGCGCGTGGATGCCCCCGGTGCTCGCCGCCGCGCCGCAGGTGAAGCTGCCGGACACCTTCGCCAAGACGGAGCGCGAGCGTCCCGGTCCACCCAACCCACAGCCTGAATCCGAGCGCGTGGGCTGGGCCGTGGTGGGCCTGGGCCACCTGTCGCTCGAGGAAATCCTCCCCGCCTTCGGACAGATGAAGCGCGGCAGAGTGGTGGCGCTGGTGAGCGGCGACCGAGCGAAGGCGCAGGCCATCGCGAAGCAGTACGGCGTGCCGGACAAAGGCCTCTACGACTACAAGTCGTTTGATCAGCTCAAGGACAACCCAGAGGTGCAGGCCGTCTACATCGTCCTGCCCAACAGCATGCACGCGGAGTTCACCGTGCGCGCGGCGCAGGCGGGCAAGCACGTGTTCTGCGAGAAGCCCATGGCCAGCACCTCGGCCGAGTGCCAGCAGATGATCGACGCGTGCAAGAAGGCGGACCGCAAGCTGGGCATCGCCTACCGCCTCCAGTACGAGCCGCACCACCGCGCGGTCATCCAGATGGCACGCAACAAGGAACTGGGCACGCTCAAGCTCTTCACCGCGAACAACGGCCAGAACCAGGGCGAACCCAACCAGTGGCGCCACAAGAAGGCACTGGCGGGCGGCGGCGCGCTGCCGGACGTGGGCATCTATTGCCTCTCCGCCGCGCGCTACTTCAGCGGCGAGGAGCCCACGGAGGTGCAGGGCTTCAGCCAAAGCACGCCCAACGACCCGCGCTTCAAGGAGGTGGAGGAGTCCTTTGCCTTCCACCTGCGCTTCCCCTCCGGCTTCCAGGCGCACTGCACCAGCCACTACGGCGCGCACGAGACCAAGGACCTGCGGCTGATGGGCACGGACGGCTGGGCGTCCATGGACCCTGGCTTCGCCTACAGCGGACTGCGCCTGCGCGTGGGAATGAAGTCCAAGACGTTCCCCAAGGCAGATGACACGGTGGAGCGAAGCTTCAGCCAGCCGAGCCAGTTCGCCCGGGAGATGGACCACTTCTCTCGCTGCGTGCAGGAGAACACCGTCCCGCACACGCCGGGCGAGGAGGGCCTCGCGGACGTGCGCATCATCGAAGCGCTCTACCGCTCCGCGCAGGAGGGCAAGGTGGTGAAGCTGGAGGCCGCGAAGAAGCTGGATGCCTTCCGCGGTCCGCCGCCCAAAGAAGAAGGCTGAGCCCCATGCAGGCCACCAGTAGTCCGTGACCAGGCCCTGCGCCCCGAAGTTCTCCGCGAGGACGCACGCCTCACGGAACGCTGCGATGGGGTGCGTGCACGGACGGCAAGTCGGGAAACGGGCAGAGGCATCTGCCCGGGCACCGCTGCCTCAAAACCTGCCCGACTGTCGGACAGATTTCCGCGGCGTGGGGCCTGTGGCCGCGCTGGTTCGTTCGGCAGGGCGCGACGTCGTGCGTGCGCGAACGCCAACATGGGTCACGGATGGAGGCGCCCGCCCGGGGCCGGTTGCCTCAAAACCTGTCCGACAGTCGGACAGGTTTTTCTCCGACCGGGCCCGGAGGGTGCCCCCTGGCTGGCAATGAGAAGGGTGGGCTCGCACGTCCATGTCAGACCCCTGTGGTTGGATGGCGATGCTGGGACGAGGAGGGGGAGTGGGGATGGAACGGCGAGGACTCGTGGCCTATGTGGAGGCGCAAATCGAGCGCGATATCGCGCTGGGGCGTCTGCACCCGAGCGGACAATTCGGCTCCGAAGCGAAGCTGGCGCGCCGCTATGAGGTGTGTCGGGGCACCATCCGTGAGGCGCTGCGGCGGCTGGCGGCACGAGGCCTGGTGGTTCAGCGTCCCGGACGCAAGACGCGCGCGGTGGCGTTGGATGAGTCGCTGACGCTGGAGAATCTGGGGCTGGCGCTGCATGACGCGAGCAACCCGGATGCCCGGTGGCTGCTGGAGGGCTACTTCAGCCTCAAGCGTCAGGTGCTGGTGGAGCTTCTGGCCGACTGCTGCGCGAGGGCCTCGGACCTCGACTTGGACCGGCTGGGGAGCACGTGCTACCAGCTCCAGGACGCGGCGCGCTGGGAGTCGGGCGAAGTCTGCGCGTGGGCGGAATTCGAGTTGCTGCGGCATGCGGCGCGGGTGGCGGCGCGTCCCGGGCACGTCCTCCTCGTTCAGTCCCTGCAGCGGGCCTTCCTGGGAGGAGCCGCCCAACTGCTGCCGCTCATGGGCGGAGAGGCGCTGCGCGAGTGGGCCTTCCGCGTGATGGCGATTCTGAACGAGCGCGACGTGCAGGCACTTCAGCATGAGCTGCCAGCGCTGCTGAAGGTGCGCGATGAGCGCGTACTGAATGCCTTTGCCCCTGCTTCCCAGGAGAAGGCTTCACCTGAAGCCCACGTTCCCCCCGTGACATCAGCCACGCAGGACTCTGCGCCAAAGACACACCCCTGCACGGAAGAGCGTGACCCCGGCGCTCCTACGTCAGCCCCTGGGCAGAACGCGTCGCAGACACACCACTGCGTGGAGGAGCATCGATTCGACGACCTCGTGTCGACCGCGGAGCAGGACACGGCACCCGAGGACCGCCTCGTGAAGCCGAACAGCGGGCAACCACCGCCTCCAGCCGCTCCGGGATGCTCCACCTGCGAGTTCCGAGGGGAATGCACTGAGAAGAGCGTGGCCGATGCGGCCTTGGAAGACCCGTTCGACTGTCGGTCAGGTTGAGGCATCGCGCCTCCAACGGACCGCTCACTCCCTACTCACGCCCGGCGGTGGCTGCGCCGATACGCGCCGGGAGCGGTCCCGTCCCAACGCTTGAAGGCCCGGTTGAAGGACGCCTCGCTCTGGTAGCCGATGGCGGGAGCGACCTCGCTCAAAGGCAGCTCGCTTTCGCGCAGGAGCTGGGCGGCCTTGATCATCCGCCATCCCACCAGGTACTCCAGCGGCGGTTCCCCCACGAGCTCGCTGAAGCGCGCGGCGAACCCGGACCGCGACAGGGCTACGGCGGACGCGAGGCTCTCCACCGTCCAGGGCTCCTCGGGGCGCTCGTGGATGAGCGCGAGCGCCTTGCCAATCTGCGGATCCGCCAACGCCCGCAGCCCGCTCTCCCGGCACGACACCTCCGACTTCATGATGTGCGCCCGCAGAGCCTGCACCAGCAGGATGTCCGCGAGCCGGCTCATGATGACGGTGGCGCCCGGGTGCGACGACGCGCTCTCCGTCAGCAGCAACTGCACCGTGGACGCCAGTGACGGCGCCGTCGCCGCGTCGTCCGCGGCCAGGTGGATGACGCGGGGAAGCTCCTTGAAGAGGAGCGTGCGCGGCGCGACGCCCAGCTGGAACGACGCCGCGACCAGCGTCGTCCGCTCGCCGTCGCCCCCCAACCGGATGGAACCCTTTCCTCGGGCGTTCGCGCAGGCCCCATGCGCCAGGACATGAACGGGGCTGCCTTCCGCGTCGCGCAGCGTGTGCCCTCCGCCATGCGGCAGCACCGCCAGGTCTCCCGCGCACAGCACCAGGGCCCCCGGAACACCCTCCACCTCCAAACGGGCCCCGCCGCGCGCGACAAGGATGATGTGCGCACCCGGGGACGTCCCGAACTGGAGCCCCCACGGGGCGAACAGCTCGAAGCGGCCGTGCATCCGGGTGGACAGGCGCAGGGTGTCCAGGACGTCCGCCAGGACATCCGCCCCCTGAGCCTCCAGCGAGTCTGGACGATCGGTCAATTTATTTGGACTGGATGCCATGGCACGTCCATAGCGCCTGGAGCATTCAACGGCCATGGCAAATACACTCAAGCTCCTCTCCCCTCTCCGCCTGGGCCGGCTCGAACTGAAGAACCGGCTGGTGATGGCCCCCATGACCCGCAGCCGGGCGCTGGTGGACGGCAACGTCCCCAACCCGCTGGCGGTGACCTATTACGAGCAGCGGGCGTCCGCGGGCCTCATCGTCACCGAGGGCACCCAGGTCAGCCCCCAGGGCGTCGGGTACATCCGCACGCCGGGCATCCACTCGCCAGAGCAGGTGGCGGGCTGGAAGAAGGTGACGGACGCGGTCCACGCGGCGGGCGGGCTCATCTTCGCGCAGCTGTGGCACGTGGGGCGCGTCTCGCACCCGGACTTCCACGGGGGCGAATTGCCGGTGGCGCCCTCCGCGATTCCGGTTGAGCAGGAGGTCTTCACGTTCCAGGGCAAGAAGCGCGCGGTGACGCCCCGGGCCCTGGAGACGCATGAGATTCCCGGCGTCGTCGAGCAGTTCCGCCAGGCCGCTCGCAACGCGAAGGAGGCCGGCTTCGACGGCGCGGAGCTGCACGGCAGCAACGGCTACCTGTTGGACCAGTTCCTGCGGGACGGCTCCAACCAGCGCACGGACGCGTACGGCGGCAGCATCGAGAACCGGGCGCGCCTCCCGCTGGAGGCGGCGCGGGCGGTGGCGGAGGTGTTCGGCGCGGACCGCGTGGGCTACCGGCTCTTCCCGCAGAACTTCCCGTACACGGGCATGCACGACTCCACGCCCACGGAGACCTTCACGTATCTGGCCCGCGAGTTGGGCAAGCTGGGCCTGGGCTACCTGCACGTGACCGAGCTCGTCACGGGCCCCGCCGCTCCGGCGCCCGAGCAGCGCATCACTCCGGCGATCCGCAAGGCCTTCCCGGGCGTCATCATCGCCAACGGGGGCTACGACGCGCAGGCCGGTGAAGCGGTCATCGAGCGCGGCGAGGCGGACCTCGTGGCGTACGGCGTGCCGTTCCTCGCGAACCCGGACCTGCCGGAGCGCTTCCGCCGGTCCGCCCCGCTCAACACGCCGGACGCGTCGACCTTCTTCCAGGGCGAGGAGCAGGGCTTCACGAGCTACCCGGCGCTGAGCTGAACCGAAAGGAGGGAACCGTCATGAGCACGCAGCGAATGGATGTCCTGGAGCGAAGGCTGGCGCGGATCATCGACCTGCCCGAGCCCACACAGGGGCAGTTCGGGCCCGCGCACACGGTGGTGCCGGTCATCTCACCGGAGGACTACGCGCGGTCGGATCCGTTCATCCTGTTGATGGATGACCGCATCGACGGCAAGCCCATTGGCGGGCCGCATCCGCACGCGGGCTTCGAGACGGTGACCCTCGTGGTGAAGGGCGGGATGACCCACGACAGCGGCAGCCTGGGCGAAGGCGACGTGCAGTGGATGACGGCCGGCAGTGGCGTCATCCACGGCGAGGGCCTGGAGGGCGACCTGGGCCAGGCTCGCATCCTCCAGCTCTGGCTCACCCTGCCCAAGGCGCAGCGCTGGGTGCCCGCGGGCTACCAGGACCTGCCGTACGCGGAGCTTCCGGTGCGGCGCGAGCCGGGCGTGGAGGTGCGGCTGTACAGCGGCACGTCGGGGACGGTGCGGTCAGCGACGAAGAACTATGTGCCCGTCACGCTGGCGGAGCTCCAGTTGGAGCCGGGTGCGTCCATCGCGCAGGACCTGCCCGCTTCGTACAACGGCTTCTTCTACGTGCTGGAGGGTGAGGTCGCGGTGGGGCCGGACCGCCAGGCGCTGAAGCCCGGGCAGGTGGGCTGGCTGGACCGGCCGGTGTCGAGCGGAGACAGCACGGTCCACGTCACCGGGACGACGCGGGCGCGAGTGCTGCTGTACGCCGGTCAACCGCAGCGCGAGCCGCTGGTGAGCCACGGGCCGTTCATCGGGGACACCCAGGAGGACATCATGAGGTCCTTCGCGGGGTACCGCGCGGGCCGCTTCGGTCCTCCACCGCAGAGGTAGTGGACCGAGGCTTCGCGAACGTCAGCGGCTTTCGACGGGGGCCGGCGCCAGGGTGGCGGCGGCCGTCACGCCAGAGTTCGCGCGCTCCAGGTGCGGACCCAGCTGGCCCATCAGCATCAGCCCGGCCATGCGGAAGTCGGAGATGAACGACCAGAGCGGGTACTTGAAGGTCGCGGGGCGGTTGTGCTCGATCTTGAAGTGGCTGGCCCACGCGAAGCCGTAGGCGCACACCAGGGCGGCGGGAATCAGCGCGCCGCGTCCGGTGACGGCGGCGGTGATACCCAGGCCCACGCCCAGGCTGGTGCCGGCGAGGTGCAGCCAGCGTGTCGACGCATGCGAATGCTCGCGCAGGTAGAACGGCCAGAACTCGGCATAGGTCTGGATGCGGTCGGACATGAAGTGAAGTTGTGTCCAGCTGCCCGCCTCTCGTCAACCCATGCGGGCCACCTTCGTGCCTGCACCGACGCAACCCGGACGGGGCCGAGGGCAGGAGAGCAGCCAGGCGGTCCCCGACGCGGCCCGTCGTTTTCGGACGGACCGGGAACAATCCGGTGAGGACGGCCCTGACGGAGGGAGGCGCGAACCGCGCGTGTCGTGAAAGACTCGGGGGCGCGCATGAGTGACTGGACGCCCAAGCTGAACCCGACGGTGGACCTGCGGCGGCTCCCGCTGAACGCGGAGGAGGGCTTCGTGCTGTCGCGGCTGGATGGCCACACGCGCGAGAAGGACCTGCCCGCCCTGACAGGGTTCCCGCCAGACAAGCTGCGGGACATCCTCGCGAGGCTGGTGTCCCAGGGAGCGCTGCTGCCGGGCACGGAGGTCGCGAGTCCCGTGAACACGGTGCGACCGCCGGAAGCTCCGGCCCCGTTCACGGATCATCCCGCGCCGTCGCTCGACGCGAGCGACACGGAGCCGCTGCCGGAAGCGGAGTCCTCGGACGGCGCCGACGACGATGACGCCGGTGCCACGGACGACGTGCCGGAGACGGTGCAGGGCGACTACCGCAAGCTCTTCGAGACGCGGCTGCACGCGCTGCCGGAAGACCAGCGGGTGGCGCTCGCGCATGGGGCGGAGGACCCGGAGCTGTCCGCGCTGTGCTTCGACCCGGTGCCCGCCGTCATCAAGGCCGTGCTGGAGAACTCGCGAGTGGGCCTCGCGCACGCACGGCTCATCGCGAGGCACCACCGCAACCCCGTGGGCCTGGAGGCGCTGGTGGCCCGAGCCGCCTTCGCCGCGGACACAGGCGTGCGCCGCTTCCTCGTGCGCAACCCACAGCTGCCGGCCGCCCTCTTCCGCCGCCTGTGGGCGATGCGCCGCCTGATGGAGCACCACAAGCTCACGGTGGACCGGGACGTACCGGAGCAGACCCGCCGCACCGCGCGCGAGCTCCTGCGCCAGCGCTTCTCCACCGGCCCGTCCGAGGAGAAGGTGGAGCTCATCCTCAACACGGAAGGCCGGGCCCTGGGCGCGCTCGTGGGCATGCCGGTGGACGGCAAGACGACGTCGCTCTTGTGCGGACGCACGTACCGCTCGCCCATGCTGGTGCAGAACATCGCGCGCTGGAGCGCCGCGCCGCCCGCGCTCATCGCACACCTGCTCAAGCAGGAGCTGGTCCGCCGTCAGCCCCAGCTGCGCATGATGCTCGCGCGCCACCCCAACGCCCCCGCGGACGCGAAGCGCGCCTGAGCCTCATGCCCCACGCCGAAGCCAGGGTCGTCCGCGAGTTGAAGCACCACCTGCTCAAGCACGGGCTGCGCAGGTCGCGCGTCCTGCACCTGCTGGTGGATGCGCATCCTTCGTATGTCCGCAGCCCGTTCGCCCGGGAGCTGGAGCCCATGACGCGGCTCACGCTGGAGGGCACCCGGCCGGACATCCTGTGCAGCGTGGCGCGGCCCGAGGGCGTCCTCGTCACGGGCATCGAGGTGAAGGCCTCTGAAAGGGATTGGGTCCAGGGCCTGGGCCTGGCGCACAGCTACCGCGCGGGCGTCCATCACGCGTACCTCGCGCTGCCGGCCTCCGCCGCCGACCTCCGCGCCCCCACCCTGGCGCAGGCGCGGAGCATCGGGGTCGGCATCCTCGCCCGGGACGCGAAGCACTGGGTAGAGGTCATTCCCCCCGCGGACCCCACCCCACTGCCTCGCGCCGTCAGCCAGGCCTCGTCGCTGCTCGAAGGCGTCCCCGCCGCGCGCAGCCTCCAGCTCAACCATCCCCTCAACTACCTCGCGGCCGCGTTCCTCGCGGACCGGGGTGCTCCTTCCGGAGCGCTGCTGAAGTCGCTCGCCGCGCACTGGAAGGACCTGGGGAGCGACAGCTCCCGGCGCCACGCGGCCACGGGCGCCAACACGCTCGGGCTGCTGGACCTGGACTGGAAGCCCACGCTCGAAGGCCGCACCGTGGCGGACCTCCTGTCCGCGCTCCAGTTCGACCCCGACACCCGCTACGACAAGCGCAAGCGCCTGCTGGACGTGCACGCGGCCTTCGCCGCCGTGGCGCGCTTCGTCCTCATCCGGCAGCCCGCGGTGCGCCTCATCCACCGGACCCTCACGGACCACGGCGGAAGCCTCACGCTGCCGGAGCTGGCCGTGGCGGCGGGCCATGACGACCCGGCGCTGGCGACAGCCCTCTTCCTCGCGGACCCCTCCGGAACGCTGAAGCCCGGGCTGCGGGGGCCGGACATCAACCCGTCCACCGTCTTCAAACTCAAACAGAACCTCTGGCACGCGGGCCTGCTCGACACCAAGGCCCACGGCACCGCCGGAAAGGACGCCCGCGCCTACCGGCCCGCTGAAGACATCTGGGCCCTGCCTCGCGACAAGGCCTCTTGACTACAACTGTAGCCATGGCATACCGCTCCTGACTACAACTGTCGTCACGAGGGATGCCATGGACAGGTCGTCAGCTCCGCCCCAGGAGTCGAAGCCGCTCCCGTCGTTCGCCCGGGAAGGGCTGGGCTGGCTGTTGGCCCTGCACCTCCTGCTCGCGTTGATGCCGTCCCTGCACCTGATGGAGACGCTGCAAGCCGGGGCACACAAGGCCCGCGTGTGGTGGAAGGTCGCGGACACCGTGCGCCGTCACGGGGCGCCGCTCCTCCCTGTCATGCTCAGGGCTTCCGCGCGGTGATGAGCGGCTGGTTGAAGCCCGTCTCCTCCGGCGTGTACCAGCGCGGATCCACCAGGCCCGCACGGGTGAGCGCCTGCTCCAGCTCCACGGGTTGCAGCAGGCGGTAGACGCCGGTGTGCTCGGTGGTGTGCCAGATGCCGGACTCCTGGCGCAGGATGAACTGGCGCACCGTGTACTGCCTTTCATCCACCGCCCAATCCCAGACCTGGAACAGCACACGGCGGCCCAGCGGCGTGTCCAGCACGCGCTCCGCCGTGAAGCGCGGCCGCTTCTCCAGCAGCGCCGAGTGGTCGCGCAGACTCGCCACCAGCAGACCTCCAGGCACCAGGCGTGACGCCATCGCGGTCGCGGCGTCGTCCAGGTCCGAGTCCTCCAACAGGTGCGCCATCGCGTTGTCGCACGACATCACCACGTGGAAGGTGCCCGGCACCTGCCAGTCCAGCATCCGCATGTCCGCCACGCCGGTGGTGATGCTCACGTGCATGGCGCGCGCTTCCCGCTCCGCGCGCGCCACCGCGGAGGGACTCAGGTCCGTGGCGTGCACGGAATAGCCCCGCGCCGCCAACCCCAGCGCCTGCGTGCCGATGCCGCACGCGCAGTCCAGCACCCGGCGCGGCGGCGGCGCCCCCGAGCGGCGCAGGAGCGCGTCCAGCACCGCGCCCTGCCGGTCCACCGACTGCTCCCAGTCCGCGAAGAGCAGGTGGTACTCCTCGGCCAGCCCTTCGTAGAAGTCCAGGACGCTGTCAGACATGACGGCTTCCTCCTTTAACACCCCCATGCGGGCCGTCACGCGCACGGACGCCGGACGTCGCCTGTCCGTCATGTCGGAGCCAGGTTGGGGCCGGGAGGTCTTCTCCTCCGGGGGTTGTTACCCGGAAGACGGGGCTCGGGAGGCCCGCGCGGGCGGGGGCGGACACCGGGCAGGATGCACCGTCATTCCCCGCGTGAAGCTCGCGCGCACCCGAGGCAAGGAGCACCGATGCTGTCGTTGACGCCGTCACAGGTCCGCCTGGGATGGTCCGCCACGAACAAGGCGGAGGCCATCCGCCTGGTCGGACAGGTGATGGTGGAGTCCGGCTTCATCTCGCCCGACTACGTCGACAGCATGCTCAAGCGCGAGCAGGTGTCCGCCACGTTCCTCGGCCACGGCATCGCCATTCCGCACGGCCTGCCGGAGGCGCGCCACCTCGTGCGCCAGACGGGCGTCGTCGTGGTGCAGTTCCCCGCCGGAGTCGTCTGGAGCGAGGACGGCCATGCGCACCTCGTGGTGGGCATCGCCGCGAGGTCCGACGAGCACCTCCAGGTGCTCGCCAACCTCACCGGCGTGCTGGACGACGAGGCCCGGGCCGTGGCCCTGGCCTCCACCCTGGACGCGGCCGCCATCATCGAGGCGCTCCAAGGCCCCGTCGCTCCGCTGGAGCAGCCAGCGGCTCCCGTGTTCGAGGGCCTCTCGCTCCAGGTCCTGTCCCCGTCACCGCACGGCCTGCACGCGCGTCCCGCCACCATGGTGGTGGAGGTGGTGCGCCGCTTCCATGCGGACGTCACCGTCCACCACGAGGGGCGGCAGGCGAACGCCCGCAGCCTCCTGTCGTTGCTGCGCCTGGGCGCCCGGGGCGGCTCGACGCTGACGCTCACCTCGGCGGGGGACGACGCGGCGGCGGTGCTCCTCGCCTTGCAGGAGGCCTTCGACGTCGGCCTGGGCGAGGGCCCGCTCGCCGCTCGCGCGCTGGCACCGGAGCCCGTGCCCTCCGCCGTGCTCGACTACGAGGGGACGCTGGTCGCGGGCCTGTCCGCGTCGCCGGGCATCACGGCCGGGCCCGTGTGGGCCTTCCAACGCGAACGGCTGGAGGTGGAGGAGCGGGCCGCCGACGCCGCGCGGGAACACCAGTTGCTGGAGGCGGCCCTGGCCGGAGCGGCGGCGGAGCTGCGCCAGCTGCACGAAGGCTTCCTCCAGAAGGCCGGAGCGCAGCGGGCCGCCATCTTCAAGGCGCACCTGGAGCTGCTCGACGACCCGGAGATGCTGAGCGAGTCGCACGGCCTCATCGACACCGGCCTGAGCGCGGGCGAGTCCTGGCGCCGCGTCTTCGAGAACCGCGCGGAGGCGCTGGCCGCTCTGGAGGAACCGGTGCTGGCCGCGCGGGCCGCCGACCTGCGGGACGTGGGCCGGCGCGTGCTGCGGCCCCTGGCCCGGGTGCTGGAGGGCGAGCCCACCTTCCCGGAGCATCCGGTGGTGCTGCTGGCGGAGGACCTGGCGCCGTCTGACACCGCGAAGCTGGACCCCGCCATGGTGCTGGGCCTGTGCACGGCGGGCGGCGGCACCACGTCGCACACGGCCATCATCGCGCGCTCGTTGGACCTGCCGGCGGTGGTGGCGGTGGGGCCGTCGGTGCTGGACCTGCGCAACGGGCAACACTGCATCCTGGACGGCGACGCGGGCGTGCTCGTCGTGGGCCCTTCGGCGCGGGACCGGGCCAGGGCCGCGCACCAGCGCGAGCGGATCCGCGCACGGCGCGAGGCGGAGAAGCTGGAGCGCTACCGGCCCGCCATCACGCTCGACGGAAGGCGCGTGGAGGTGGCCGCGAACATCAGCGAGGCCGCGGACGCGGGCAAGGCCGTGAACGCGGGCGGCGAGGGCGTGGGCCTGATGCGCACGGAGTTCCTCTTCCTCGACCGTGACGAACCGCCCGGAGAGGAGGAGCAGCTCCACGCGTATCTCACGATGGTGCGCGCGCTGAACGGCCTGCCGCTCATCCTGCGCACGCTGGACATCGGCGGGGACAAGCACGTGCCCTACCTGTCGCTGCCAGCGGAGTCGAATCCGTTCCTGGGCATCCGCGGCATCCGGCTGTGCTTCGAACGGGAGGACCTGTTCCGCACACAGCTGCGCGCCATCCTGCGCGCGTCGATGGAGGGCCCGGTCCGCATCATGTATCCCATGGTGGCGATGCCCGAGGAGCTGGCGAAGGCGCGCGCCATCACCGAGTCCGTGCGCCGCGAAGTGGGCGCGGCTCCAGTGGAGACGGGCATCATGGTGGAAGTGCCTTCGGCGGTGATGATGGCGGAGCAACTGGCGCGGGACGTGTCGTTCTTCTCCATCGGGACCAACGACCTGACGCAGTACCTGCTGGCCATGGACCGGCAGCACCCGGTGCTCGCGTCCCAGGCGGACGGCCTGCACCCGGCGGTGTTGCGCATGGTGGACCTCACGGTGAAGGCGGCGAAGAAGGCGGGCATCTGGGTGGGCGCGTGCGGCGGCATCGCGGGAGACCCGTCCGGCGCGGTGGTGCTGTCCGGCCTGGGTGTCACGGAGTTGAGCGTGGCCATCCCCAGCATCCCGGCGGTGAAGGCGCTGCTGCGGGGCATCTCCATGGCGGACGCGGAAGACGTGGCCCGGGCCGCGCTGGAGTGCGGCAACGCCGCCGAGGTGCGGGGGCTGGTGCGCGGCCTGCTGGCCCGGAAGGGAGCGAAGGCGTGAGGCCGACGAAGCCGGGCGTGGTGACGGTCACGTTGAACGCGGCCATCGACCAGACGCTGGAGTGTCCGGGGTTCACGGCGGGCGCGGTGAACCGCGTGGTGGCGGAGACGCGAACACCGGGAGGCAAGGGCATCAACGTGGCGGCGTTCCTCGCGGGAGGCACGAGGCCGGTGACGGCCACGGGCTTCCTGGGCGAGGACTCGGTGCCGTTGTTCGAGACGCTGTTCCGCGAGCGAGGCATCCAGGACCGCTGCCTCCGGCTGCCGGGCTCCAGCCGCGTGAACATCAAGGTCGTGGACCGCACGAGCGGCGCGGTGACGGACCTCAACCTGCCGGGCCTGCGCGTGCCGGAGGAGGCATTGGCCGCGCTGCTGGAGACGCTGGATGCGCTCGCGGAGGACAACGGCTGCTTCGTGCTGTCCGGCAGCGTGCCCGCGGGAGTGCCCGCGTCCATCTACGCCACGCTGACGGAGCGCCTGCGAGCGAAGGGCGCGGTGGTGGCGGTGGACACGAGCGGAGCACCGCTGCGCCACGCGGTGGCCGCGAAGCCGGACTTCGTGAAGCCGAACGCGCGCGAACTGGAAGAACTGGTCGAACGCCCCCTGAGGAACGCTGGCGAAATCGCTCGAGCCGCACGCGAGCTGCACGCGACAGGCATCGGGTTGGTGGTGGTGTCGCTGGGAGCGGACGGCGCCCTGTTCGTGTCGGACGACGGCGCGTGGCGGGCCCTGCCGCCGCCCGTAGAGGTGGCGAGCACCGTGGGCGCGGGCGACGCGCTGGTCGCGGGAGTGCTGGCGGCGAGGCTGGAAGGCCACGACCTGGAGACCTGCGCCCGGAGGAGCACGGCCTTCGCGGCGGGGAAGCTCGCGAAGGTGGGCCCGGTGCCACCCGCACCCGAGCGCGTGGCGGAGCTGCTCTGCGCGGTGCGGATGCACCCGCTGGGCACGGGCTGATCAACAGCCGCGAGGCCGGTGCACCCGGAAGGTGGTGCCCGCTTCCTCGGTGGACACCCCGACCACCGCACCGCCGTGCGCGCGGAAGGTCACGCTGTTGGACTCGGGGACGGGCCCGACGACCGCCCCTCCGCACGCTCAGTCCAACCGTCCCTCCAGCTTCTCGATGGCCGCTCGCACCGCTGGTGGAACCGGGACCTTCTCATGCGTGGCGTAGCGCAGCGTCACGACGATGGAACCGCCGCGCGTGTAGAGCACCCCGTCGTTCGCGCCCGCCACCACGTGCTCGAAGGTGATGGAGGAATTGCCCACGCGCGTGACGCGCGCGCCCGCCACCAGGTTCACCGGGAACACCACCGGCTTGAGGTAGTCCGCGTGCGTGTTCGCCAGGATGGGCCCCACCCCGTCCGCGGTCGTCGTGTCCGCGCCCGCGGCGGACGGCCCCACCAATCCAACGCGAGCCATGTACGCGATGCGCGCGGACTCGAACCAGGTGAACGTGCGGGCGTTGTTGACGTGCCCGTACGCGTCCATCTCGCTCCAGTGCACGGGGAAGGGCACGACGACGGGGAAGTCCTTCAGGGCGGCGCTCGACATGGCCCCCAGGGTCGCAGGGACCATCCCGCCAGGGAACGGAAACCACGCCTGCCTGCCCTCCAGGAGTCCCGTACAGGCATGCTAAGCCAGGGGTCCATGGCTCTCCGGTCCACGCTGGCGCCGCCCGCCGCCCCGTCCCCTTC
>NZ_RAWQ01000016.1:0-77883 GCF_003668965.1 Corallococcus sp. AB030 | reverse complement strand
CGAGTATCCAGCGCGCCCAGCGCCTTCTTCGCGTCGGCGCGGGCTGCACCTCCGGCGGTGCCGGCGGGATGGGGCCGGAGGGTTCGGGGCTCGGGGACTCGGATGGACCTTCAACGGTGGACATCTTCCGGCCGTGTCTAGCGCCGCGCCGTCCGGGCGTCACCCTTCACGGTGAGCTTCGCGGAGGCCAGGCGCGGCTGCTCGGGCGAACGCCAGCGCTCGTCCACCGACGCGAAGCCCGCGACCAGTTCCCCCGCCAGGTAGCCGCGCGTCTTCTTCCCCTGGCGGCGCAGCCAGTCGTTGATGACGTGTCCCTTCGCGTCCTTGCGCGCCTCAGGCTGCGCGAGGTTGAAGCGCGAGCGCTTCACCAGCCCGCCGGACTTGTGCACGAACGTCACCGTGCCGTCCGTCCCCACCCGCTCCACGATGCCGATGTGCGTGAGGCCGTCGTTGATGAGGCCGTCGCGGTTGCGGTCGAACGTGTTCTTGAAGAACACCAGCGCGCCCGGCTTCGGCGTCTCCGTCAGCATCCCCAGCGCGCGCGCCTTGCGGTGGATGGCCGTGACGCCGTTCTCCTCCGGCAGCACGTCGTCCGGCAGCAAATCCAACCGCCGCTGCTGGAACGCCAGACGCGTCATGCCCGAGCAGTCATCGCTCACCGTCGAGCTCATCTTCGCCAGCGTCGTCATCCCCACCCAGGACTTCGCCCGCCACAGCGCCCGGTCCGACAACTCGACCACCGGCCGGGCCTTCTTCGTCGCCGTGACCTTGTTCTCTGCCTGAGCCGCCCCGCCCCACACCAGCGCGCTCACCAACGCGCCCACCCACACGCCTCGTCCCATGCACACGCGACAGAGCAACCGCCGTGCCCGGTCTTCGCGGCATTGCGCATGTCCACCTCACGACGGAGTGCGCCCACCTGTCGGCATGCGCTGGGCAAGGAAGTTCCCACCCATGGCAACCGCGCACCCTGAATCCCTCAGGGCACGACGCTGTTCGAGCTGCGTCCGGTCGCGCCCGCGCGCAGCGGCGCGTCACCCGACGCGGGGTTGTTCCACCGGCGCGTGGGCGACGGCATCCGCTTCTGCTCCTCGCGGAACAACGTGCGCAGGTGCTCGTCATGGAGGACGGGCGCCGGACGGGGCCTGGGTTCAGTGACGATCCCTGCGGCAGGGGGCGGCGACGTGGGGAGGCCTACGTTCCTGCAGACCACGCCCACGCATCCGGGGCTGAGCACCTCGCCAGGCGTGCTCGGGACCACCCTCTTCGCGGGTTCCCGGATAGGAGCGGGCACCACTTGGAGGAAACAGCCCTCCGACAACTCCCGCGGCGGCGGGCTCTTCTCCCGGGCCTCCAGCGCGACCATCAGCGGCAGCGCCAGCCCCAGCACCGCGAACTGCCCCAGGGCGCCGGGCATCCGCGAACCGGTCGCGGGCAGCACCTGGGTGCGCAGGCTCGACAAGATGAACGCACCGCCAATGGCCGTGCACAGCGCGAGCGCCCCCCACGTCATGGCCTGCGCCGTGATGACAATGGAGGACAGGCGCCAGGTCGCCCCCACGTCCACCGCCGCCCTCAAGGCGTTGGTCTTCCAGTCCGCCGCCGGCCCGGCCATGCCGTAGCCCACCGCGCACGCCGCCACCCACACGGCGGCGCCATGCACCTCGCGGCGCAGGAGCCACCCCTGCGTGAGGCCCACCGCCACGCCCATCCCGATGGACGCCGTCCCGGGCGACAGCCCCAGCGCCACGGCCAGGGCCCGCGAGCCCACCAGGCCCACCGCCACCGCCATCGCCGTCAACCCCGCCCAGCCAGACACCTGGAGCCCCGCCCGGCGCAGCGCGAACGCCTGCCCGTTCCCGAGCATCGCCCCCGCGACCGCGAAGACGCCCAGCTCCGCGAGCCGGTGCACCACGCCCTGCTCGACCGAGGACAGCCGCCAGATGGCCGCCGAGCCCAGCACCGTCTCCAGCAGGCGGGCCCAGTCGTCCGCCTGCGCCCACGGGACGAGCAGCCCCAGCACGGTGACCACGGAGATAAGGAGGACGTGGACGAGACGAGAGCCCATGGCCCGGCAGTCTGCGCGAGTCCCCCGCTCCAATGCCATGCACCGAGGCACCTTCCTGCCCGCCGGCCAACGGAGGTGTCGCCCCGTGGAGGTGGATGTACGGCGCGACGCGAGCTGCACGGGCTCTACACGTGGGCGCCCGGGCAGCGGCCCCGCATCCAGGTGTGGATGCGCACCGCGAAGCGCGGCCGGGTCGTGGCCTTCCGCACGGAGGGCTTCTTCCAGCGCGAGTCGAGCCTCTTCGGGCAGCTGGTGCCCCCGTCAGCGGGGTTGGAACGCCGTGAAGCGGCGGACACTGGGAAATGGAGCACGAGCACAAGGCGCGGCCGGCGCTAGATTGCCGCCCCTATGGCGCATCCCACCGACGACAAGAACTTCCGCCTGCCCACCACCCTCCGCCCGCGCCGCTATCAAGCGACGGTGACCCTGGACCTGGAGGGGCGCACCTTCACGGGTGAGCAGCGCGTGGAGCTGGAGCTGTCCCAGCCCACCAAGGAGATCATCCTCCACGCCAACGCGCTGGAGCTGGGCGAGGTCACCTTCCGCGCCGGCAACGACGTGCGCAAGCCCGCGTCCAAGCGCGTGGCCCCGGTGAGCGAGACGGTGGTGCTCACGTTCGATGCTCCCCTGCCCGCGGGCAGCGCCACGCTGGACGTGCTCTGGACGGGGCACTTCAGTGACGGCCTGCGAGGCCTGTACGCGGCGGGCAAGGTGGCCGCGACGCAGTTCGAGGCCGCGGACGCGCGCCGGCTGTTCCCCTGCTTCGACGAGCCGGCCTTCAAGGCGCGCTGGGCGCTCACCGTGCGCGTGCCGGAGGGCCACGCGGTGCTGGGCAACGGCCGCGTGGTGAAGGACGAGAAGGACGGGGCGCTGCGCAAGGTGACGTTCGAGGAGACGGAGCTGCTCAGCTCGTACCTCATCGCGCTGGTGGTGGGCCCGCTGGTGGGCACGCCGGAGGAGAAGGCGGAGGGCATCCCGGTGCGCACGTGGGCGCTGCCGGAGAAGGCGCACCTGGCGAAGTTCGGGCAGGACGCGGCGCTGCAAGTGCTGCCCCGGCTGCAGGACTACTTCGGGCTGCCGTATGCCTTTGGCAAGGTGGACCAGGTGGGCATCCCGGACTTCGAGGCGGGCGCGATGGAGAACGCCGGCCTCATCACCTACCGGGAGGTGGCGCTGCTGTTGGACCCGGCCACCGCTCCGCTGTCCGTGCAGAAGCGCGTGGCGGAGGTGGTGACGCACGAGCTGGCGCACCAGTGGTTCGGCAACTGGGTGACGATGGTGTGGTGGGACGACCTCTGGCTCAACGAGGCGTTCGCGACGTGGATGGCGTTCAAGATTGTCGACCAGTGGCGGCCGGACTGGCGCATGTGGCTGGACTTCGACGCGCACCGGGCGAGCGCGCTGGCGCTGGACGCGCTCAAGTCCACGCACCCCATCCACGGGGAGGTGCGCAACGCGGGCGAGGCCGGTGAGAGCTTCGACGCGATTACGTACGAGAAGGGCGGCGCGGTGCTGCGGATGATTGAAGGGTTCCTGGGAGAGGGGCCCTTCCGCGAAGGCATCCGGCTGTACATGCGCAAGCACGCGCGCGCGAACGCGGTGAAGGAAGACCTGTGGAACGCGCTGGGTGAGGCCGCGAAGCAGCCGGTGAACGAGCTGGCGACGAAGTGGATTGGCCAGAGCGGCTTCCCGCTGGTGTCGGTGAAGGTGGAGGGGCGGAAGGTGACGCTGTCGCAGCAGCGCCTCTATTCGGAGCCGGGGGTGAAGAGCTCGGAGACGTGGCCGGTGCCCATGGTGCTGCGCTTCGAGGACGCGAGCGGCGTGAAGGAGCAGCGGGTGCTCTTCCGTGACGCGGAGACGACGGTGACGCTGGAGGGCGGCTCGGGCGACGTGAAGTGGCTGTGCGCCAACGGCGGCTCCACGGGCTTCTACCGGGTGGCGTACGAGAAGCCGGCGCTGGACGCGCTGGCGGCGAACATGGGGACGCTGGCGCCGTCGGAGCGCATCTCGTTGCTGGCGGACATGTGGGCGCTGGTGCGCTCGGCGCAGGCGCCGGTGGCGGACCTGCTGGACCTGGCGGCGCGCTTCGGGGACGAGGAGGACGAGGCGGTGCTGGACGAGCTCGTCGGGCGGCTCGGGTACATCGAGAACCGGCTGACGGAGGGCGAGGACCAGGAGCGCTTCCGCCGGTGGGTGGAGCAGCTGTTGGGCGGCGGCCTGAAGAAGCTGGGCTGGCAGGCGGCGCCGGGCGAGCCGGACCGGGTGCGGCTGCGCCGCGCGGCGCTGGTGCGCGCGGTGGGCGGCCTGGCGCGCAGTCCGCAGGTGCTGGCGGAGGCACGTCCGCTGGTGGCGCGGATGCTCCAGGGAGACAAGACCGCGCTGGACGCGAACCTGCTGGACACGGCGGTGGGCATGGTGGCGCGCGCGGGCGACGCGGCGCTGTTCGATGATTTGTCGCAGCGGATGCCGAAGGAGCCGGACCCGGCGACGCAGCGGCGCTACCTGATGGCGCTCACGTCCTTCGAGGACGCGAAGCTGACGGAGCGCGCGCAGGCGCTGTTGTTCACGGAGACGGTGAAGACACAGGACGTGGCGAGCTTCGCGACAGGCCTGTTGGGCAACCGTACCGGGCGCGACGCGTGGTGGGCGCAGCTGCAGAAGCACTGGAAGGACCTGGTGGGGCGCACGGGAGCGGCGCCCATGCTGCTGCGCCGGGTGGTGGAAGGCCTGGGCCTGCTGCGCACGCGCGAGCAGCTGGAGCAGATGAAGGCGCTGCTCCAGGCGAACCCGATTCCGGAGGCACAGCAGGCCACGGCGCAGACCCTGGAGCGGCTGACCCAGGACGTGGCCCTGCGCGAGCGCGTGACCCCGGAGGTGTCCGCGTGGCTGAAGCGCCGGCCGTAAGCCCCTGAAGGACTGTCCCGGCCGCGCATCTGGAAGTTGCGCGGACGGGGGGTTCTGGGGATGGTTCGAGATGCCTCGGGGCTCACCCGGGGCGCACTGCACGGCGCCTGGCCGTGCGCCAGGACACTGCTGCCATGCCGCCCCCTTCCGCTCCCCTCCTCCCCTCCTTCCGCATCCAGGGGTTCCGAGCGTTCAGGGACCTGGAGATTCCGCGCCTGGGCCGCGTCAATCTGATCGTCGGCAAGAACAACGTGGGGAAGACCACGGTCCTGGAAGCACTCAAAGTCTATGCGGCAGGCATCGACGCAGCCTATGAACTTCGAGAGCTTCTCGTACGCCGACAAGAGGTCCAGCGAGTAACTTCGCGCGAAGAAAGATTTCAAAGCGTCAACATTTTTCGCGCATTTTTCCAGCCCGCCACCTCACTACACCTCGGCCCAACCATTCAGGAAAACAGACTGTCTATCCAACTCGGCAGACGGTCATACCTCAAAGATGACACTGGCCGCATCTCACGAAGTTTGTTTATTCCGCTGGATGAGCAAGAGCAACAATCACCAGAGAGCGCTGAAGAAGCGCTCCAAATTCGCCTAGGCATCGAAACCAAACGGCATGTTCGCCTGGATGAATTCGTAAGTCTTCGAGGAATTAGCCTTAGAAGACCAGGACAATCAGAGCCTGCTGGTCTATTCACCTGCCAGTACATCCCTGCCCGAGGCATCTCAAGCCCAGACATCGGTCCATACTGGGATGGCATTGTACTGACCGAGGGCGAGCAATCCGTGCTCCAGGCCCTTAGAATTATTGCATCAGACATTGAGCGCATATCTCTAGTTGAGGGTCCCATGGTTCAAGGGATGCGCTATGCAATCGTCGCCAGGAAAGGTCACGCTGCACCTGAACCGCTCTACGGCATGGGCGATGGAATGAATCGAATTTTCGAGCTCGCGCTAGGCCTCGTAAATTCGAAGTCAGGTCTCTTCTTAGTTGATGAAGTTGAAAACGGCGTCCACTACTCGGCCCAGGAACAGCTCTGGCGGTTTATATTCGAGGCGTCCAGTCAGCTCGGCGTTCAGGTCTTCGCAACCACGCATAGCTGGGACTGCATCTCTGCCTTCCAGAAAGCAGCGTCCGCCCATCCCGAGGACGGGATGCTCATCAGCCTCGCCCAGACAGATGGCGACATCAAAGCCACCGTCTTCAATGAGGGTGACCTAGAGATCATCACTCGGGAATCCATCGAGGTTCGCTGATGCCTTCCAAGCCAGAGCGGATTCTCCTGGTGGAAGGCGCGGAAGATCGCGAAGTCGTCTACCACCTCTGCAACCACCACAAGCTCGATAACAAGCAGCTCTTCGTTGTCGAAGCCAAGGACGGATACGAGCGGCTGCGCGATGACTTGAAGGTCCGCCCGCGCGTGCTTGGAGTGAAGACCATCGGCGTCGTTGTCGACGCGGATGACGACCTTGCCCACCGCTGGCAGTCCCTCCGTGACGTGCTCGAGCACTCCGGCTACACCCAGTTACCCAGCCAGCCCGAAGCAGCAGGCGTCATCATCCCTGCTCAAGGCACGCTGCCACGTATCGGCATCTGGATGATGCCGGACAACCAGCTCACGGGAATCCTGGAGGACTTCCTCCAGCAGCTCGTCACGCAGAGCGACCCACTTCTGCCCGCGGCCTTCACGGCCCTGGACGCCCTCCCCGAGCGCCGCTTCAAACCCACCTATCGCTCCAAGGCCGCCATCCACACTTGGCTCGCCTGGCAGCAGGAACCCGGCACGCCGCTCGGGCAAGCCGTGTCCAAGCACTACCTCCAGGCAGACCACGAGCTCGCCCAGCGCTTCGTGGCCTGGATGCGACGGCTGTTCATCCCCGCTCCCGAAGCCCCAGCCCCATGAAGACCACGCTCACGCCCGAAGCCTCCGCCGCCTCCCGTGAAGCCCTGCGCCGCGCCAACGTGGCGTTCACCCACGTGTATCCGGGCGAGTCCTCCCGGCGCCAACCCGTGCACACCGTGTACGGCGGCGCCCACCTCTTCCGCGCTGGCACCGCGCGAAAGATGGGGGACCTGGCGCTCGCGGCGCTGCGCGACTACGCCGCCGATGGCTCCCAGCTCGCCCATGGCCTGGGCCTGCCCCAGCGCGGCGGCTTCGCCCAGCGCGTCCATGACCGCGTCGTGGACAAGCTCCAGCGTGAACCCGTGGAGGACTTCCGCATCGACTTCGAGGACGGCTATGGCCACCGTCCTGACTCGGAGGAGGACGCCCACGCCGTCACCGCCGCCACGGAGGTGGCCCTGGGCCTGGAGCAGGGCTCGCTCCCTCCGTTCATCGGCATCCGCGTGAAGTCCTTCACGGAAGAGCTCTACGCCCGCGCCTCGCGCACCCTGGACCTCTTCGTTACCACGCTGCTGGAGCAATCCGGTGGCAGGTTGCCTCAGTCCTTCGTTGTCACCCTGCCCAAGGTCACCGTGCCTGAACAGGTGACCGCCCTGGCGAAGCTGCTGTCGGAGCTGGAGTCCGCCCACCGCCTGTCCCCCGGCGCGCTCTCCCTGGAGCTGATGGTGGAGACGCCCCAGGCACTCTTCGACGCGCGCGGCCGGCCGCACCTGCGCTCGCTCGTGGAGGCCGGCGAGGGCCGCTGCTCCCACGTGCACCTGGGCGTCTACGACTACACCGCCGCCCTGGATGTCAGCGCGCACATGCAGCACATGCTCCACCCCGCTTGCGATTACCTGCGCGACACCGTGCAGGTGCTCCTCGCGGGCAGCGGCGTGCGCCTGTCCGACGGCGCCACCAACGTCATGCCCGTGGGCCCCCACCGCAAGCAGGGTGACACCCCGCTCCTCCCCATGCAGCGGCGCGAGAACACCGACGCCGTGCACCGCGCGTGGCAGGTGGCGTACCGGCACACGCGCCACTCGCTGGAGCGCGGCTACTACCAGGGCTGGGACCTGCACCCCGCACAGCTCCCCGTGCGCTACGCCGCCGTCTACGCCTTCTTCCAGGAGGGCCTGGAGCCAGCGTCCCAGCGCCTCAAGGCCTTCGTGGACAAGGCCGCCCAGGCCACCCTGCTGGGCGACGTGTTCGACGACGCCGCCACCGGCCAGGGCCTGCTCAACTTCTTCCTGCGCGGGCTCGCCTGCGGCGCCCTCACGGAAGAGGAGGCCCGCGCCACCGGCCTCTCGCTGGAGGAGCTGCGCAGCCGCTCCTTCCGCGCCATCGTGCAGGGCCGCGCGTCACGCTGAGGCGGGCGGCTCCGTGGGGGGCACCGCGCTCCGGGGCCCCAGCCACTCGCGCGCGACGGCCACGTCCACCGCGAGGATGCCCAGCAGGAACAGCCACGGCCCCGGCTTCGACGCCAGGCCCGTCAGCGCCCAGACGGTGATGAGCCCCGCGAGCACCGCCGGCACCACCGAAGGCAGTGCCTCCCGCGCGCGCCGCACCGACCCCAGCACGCCCAGCGCCAAGAGCCCCAGCACCACGCCCGTCGCGCCCAGCCGGCCGCGCCCCGTCCCCGCGCCCTGACCCGACGGGAGCACCAGCGTGTTGAACTTCCACGTGTCGTTGTCCTGGATGTCCCAGGCGAAGTTGTTGTCGATGGTGATGTTGCGTTCGCGCTGCAGGTGGGCCGTGGGCACCAGCGACCACGCCGAGCTCCACGGCAGGAGCAGCCCCACCGCGCACGCCGCCACGCCCGCGAACACCCACCGCTTCAGCCGCACGTCCGCCGGCCGATTCGTGAGCGACGGCTCCGCCAGCGACGACGCCTTGAACGCCCGCCACTGCACGGAGCCCAGCACCACCGCCGCCAGCACCCACAACAGCGGCGCCACGCCCAACCCCAGTGACAGGAACGCCTGCGTCACGGTGAGCGCGGTGAACATGGGCAGGAACGCCGGATGCGCGGCCCACTTCACCACCGGCACCAGCGCGTCCGGCAGCTTCCGGCCCGCGGCCACCCACTCGCGCGCGCCCAGCATGCCGGCGCCCACCAGCATCAACACCGACCAGGGCAGCCCCAGCCCGCCGCCAATGAAGGGCAGCACCGGAGCCACCACCGCCGCCGCCACCAGTCCGGAACCGAGCAGCGGCAGCGAGCCCCCGGGCAGCCGCTCGCGCAGCCTCGGGTCGTCCAGCACGTCCTGCACCGCGCGGCCCGCCGAGTCCGCCGCGCGCTGCGCCTGGTCCGCCACCTCGTCCATCACCGGCGACCTGGGCGCGTTCACGTCCCCGCCGCAGTGGGGACACGTCCGCGACGACTGGCCTTCAGGGAGCGGCTGACCACAATGCGGGCAGGACATGGGGTGGAGTCCTCCTCAGGCGAAAAAGGCGCGGAAAGAGCCTACACCGCGCCCCGTACTGCATCCTGCATGAACGCGCACGGAGCCCTCAGGGCTTCGCACCCTTCGCATGCACGGCCGCTTCCAGGCGGGACAGGCTGCGCTGGAGCTCGGCCATCTGGGCCTTGAGCGTGTCCACCTCCGCGCTCTTCGCGTGCAGTTCCTCCGTGCGCCGCGCCAGCGCCTGGATGGCGACCATGTTCACGCCGTCGATGTCCAGGAGGCCAATGCTCTTGTCATCCGTCCCCAGGCCGAACGCCGCGCGGAAGTCCTGCGCCACCGGGCCCAGGTGCCGCACGCCACCGGCCTCCGCGCTGTAGCGCCAGCTCTCCACCGGCATCGCCGCCACCTTCGCCAGCACGGCCTCCGCGTCCACGCGGCGGAAGTCCTCCTTCGTGGTCCGGTCCGACGTGCAGGTGAACACGCCCGAGCCCGCCGGCAGGTCGCAGCCGGTGGTGAGGTTGCTGCTCGTGCGGAAGCGGAACCCACCGGACGCGCGCGCCATGAACTGGTTGTTCGCCGTGTTCGTCACCACGCTGGAGCTGGTGGATTGGTCCGCCCAGATGAAGGACCCGGTGAAGCCGCCGGAGCTCGCGCGCTGCCCCAGCGCCGTGGAGTAGTCCCCGTTGGCGCTGTTGCGGTAGCCCAACGCGACGGAGCCCTGCCCCGTGGCCGTGTTGGTGTAGCCCACCGCCACGGAGGTGAAGCCGCTCGCGATGTTGGAAGCGCCGGCGGAGAAGGACGCGGTCCCGCTCGCCGTGTTGGCGGAGCCCATGCACACCGAGACCGTGCCGGACGCCGTGCACTGGTCTCCGAACGAGAAGGAACCGTAGGCACTGGCCAGGTTGTTGTTGCCGCCCGCCCACGAGTACTGCCCCACGTTCGCGTCGTCCCACTGCGTCTCCGTGCTTCCCGCACGGAAGGCGCCCTTGGCCGGGTACCACATCATCCGGGTTCCCTTGCCCTGGGCAGGGATGGTGCCCATGCCAAACTCCCCGCGCGCCATCAGCCCGCCCGCGGAGTCCACCGTGAACACCCCCTGGCGCTCCCACGTGGGCTCGCCCGTCCCGGACACGGTGTTGCTCACGGACAAGAGCGGCACGGGCGTCTTCGCGGAAGCGGACGCGTCCAGCACCACGTCCGCGTTCGCCGTCAGCCGGCCCCGCACCTGCCCCGTGCCCGCCACCGCGAACGACGCGTCCTGCGGCGCCGTCCCGTTGCGGATGCCCTGGCCCGCGGCGGACAGTCGTGGATCATTCCCCTCCACCGCCGTGCCCGGCCCGTCGCCGTAGACGACGCGCACCGCGTCGCCCTCCAGCGTCAGCCCCGTGCCAATCTCCCGCTGCTGCCCGGGCGCCGGGTCGGAGCCACACGCGCTGGTGACAAGCCCGACGACACAACCCAACGCAACAGAGACTCCCCGGACAGACGCCATGCGGTGCTCCCTCAGTGAAGGAGAACCACACTGGCAAAGCACCGGGTCATAGACAACCCGGGACCTCCCCGGGAGTCCCGCCGTCCAGGAGAACCGCTGCTACCAGAGCATGTCCTGGTCCTCGGTGACGCCGGGGACGTTGGACAGCTTGAGCTCCTGGCCACCCACGCGCAGGGTGCCCTCGAAGAAGCCCACGGGCTGGGCGAAGTGGCTCACCACGAGCCGCAGGTTGCGCTCCTCGCGGTGCACGTAGATGGGCTTGAAGCGCAGGTCCACCGCGCCGTCCGCCGTCGTCAGGCGCCACGGGTCGAGCAGTTCCTTCGCGTCGTACTCGAAGTGCGCGCGGCCCACCGGGTAGAGCCGGTCGCCCAGCCAGACGGCGTTCTCGTTGGCCTCGGTGGCGCCCTCGTTGAAGCCCTCCACCAGGTTGAGGCCCACGGGCGTGCCATCCGGCAGCCGTCCGGCCGCGAAGGCCCAGCGCCAGGCGGTGTGCCGCGCCAGGTAGCCCTGCGTGTAGTCCATGCCGCCCACGCCGCCATCCAACCGGAAGCGCCGGCCACCCGCCTCCAGGCTCCCGAAGGCCAGGAGGCCACTGCGCTTCTGCGTGACGTTGACCAGCCCGTCGCCCTGCACCGGCGCGATGACGGTGAGGGCCGGCGGACCGCCCGCGACCAGCAGCTCGCCGTTCCACTGGAACGACTGGAGCGACTGCGTGCGCATGCGGCTGACGTCCACCTCCACCTGGTAGCGCTCGTCGGACTCGCCGCGCTTCACGGACATGCGCCCGCCCAGCGTGCGGAAGGCCGCCACGAGCCCCGCGCCCGGCTTGTCACTCACCTCCGCGAGCGGCCCGGGCACGCCCAGGAAGCTCACGTCACAGAGGGGCTTCTTCTCCTGGAGGTCCACCGCCACCGCGAAGGCGTTGGCCGTGTAGCCCAGGTCCACCACCGCGAAGAGGGCCGCTACCTCCTGCGTGGCGACGAAGGTGTAGTGCCAGCGCTTGCGCTTGAGCAGCCGCGTCGCGCGCCCCGGAGCCCACTTCCCCAACAGCCGGGGCAGGTCCACCTCCGGCAGCTCTCCCTGATACGTCCCGAACCGCGGTTCCCCTTCCGTGGAGGCCACCGAATTCGGGGCGAAGGGCAGCAAGGCTTCTCGTTCACGCTCAAGCGTCATCGCGAAACATTGGACGGCACTTCGCCGCCCCTGTCACGTGAACACAGCGCCCAAGCGGCGCCCCGAAGACATTCGCCCCCCGGCTCGGTCGGCCCGAGCCTGCCCGCTAGCTCCTGCCGAAGATGATGCGCTCCTGGGTCAACAGACGCGTGGTGAAGCGCAGCGCCACCAGGGACACCACCACACAGGACAGAAGCGCGAGCAGGAAGGGCACCGGCCCCAGCGTCTCGCCGCGCATCACCTCGCCCGCGAGCATCTCCTGCCCCAGCACCGGCACCGCGAACATCCACGTCTGCGTCTGGATGGGGGACAGGGCCAGCATCATCCCGGGCAGCGTGGGCAGCACCATCAGGAGCGACAGATACGTCTGCGCCTCCTTGAACGACCGTGCATAGGTGGACACCCACATCTGCACGGCGGACGCGGCCAGCACCAGCGGCAGCACCGCTGCCAGCATGCCCAGCGCGGCCGGCGCGTCGAAGCGGGCGCGCACGCCCAGGTCCTCCAGCGGCACGCGCTTCACCACCAGGAAGTAACCCACCAGACACAAGAGCACGCCCGTGCCCGCCATGGCGCAGGTGGCCAGCCACTTGCCCGCCACCACCGCGCCGCGAGGAGCCGGGTTGAGCAACAGGGGCTCCAGCGAACCGCGCTCGCGCTCGCCCGCCATGGTGTCGCTGGCCAGCTGCATGCCGCCCGCGAACGCCGCCATCACCAGGAACAGCGGGATGGTGGTGAGCACCGTGGCCGCGGTGCGCTCGGGCGTGGACAAATCCAGCTCGTCCACGCGCACGGGCACCGCCAGCTCTGGCGACACGCCGCGCGCGAACAGGCGCTGGCTGCCGGTCTGCTGCGAATACACCGCCAACATCCGCTGCGCGCGCTGCACGGACTGGCGGGCCTTGTTGCGCGAGCTGTCCACCACCAGCCGCACCGCGGCGGTGTGCCCGTCCGCGAACTCCTTCGCGTAGTCCTCCGTCACCACCAGCACCAGGTCCAGCTTCCCGGCCTGCACCAGCGACTCGTAGTCCCGAGGGGCCTCCGACAGCTTCGCGCCGTAGCGCTCCAGGAAGGCCATCAGGCTGGGCGCGTGCTCGCGGCCCACCACCGGCATCTCCAGCGGCCGGTCCTGCCGGTACCAGGAGGCCATCACGTTGAACATCACCAGGAACACCAGCGGGCCCAACAGCGGCCACATCAGCGCGGTGCCCAGCGTGCGCTTGTCCCGCAGGTGGTCCAGCACTTCCTTGCGCAGCACCGTCCCGATGAGGCCCTTCATTCGCGCAACCCCTGCTCGCTGCCAATCACGCTCACGAAGGCTTCCTCCAGGCTGTCCTTGCCGGTGCTCGCACGCAGCGCGTCCGCCGTGCCGTCCGCCACCACGCGCCCGCGCGCCACCACCACGATGCGGTCACACAGCGCGGCCACCTCCTGCATCACGTGGCTGGAGAACACCACGCAGCAGCCCTGCGCCTTCAGCTTGCGCAAGAGCGTGCGCACGGAGCGCGTGGCCATCACGTCCAGGCCGTTGGTGGGCTCGTCCAGCAGCACGTTGCGAGGCCCGTGCACCAGCGCGCGCGCCAGCGCCACCTTCACGCGCTCGCCCTGGCTGAAGCCCTCCGTGCGCCGGTCCGCGATGTCCTTCATGTCCAGCAGCTCCACCAGCTCCTCCACGCGCGCGTCCAGCGCGGCGCCGGACAGGCCGTGCAGCTCGCCGAAGTACCGCGCGTGCTCGCGCGCGGTGAGGCGCGGGTAGAGGCCTCGCGCGTCGGGCAGCACGCCCAGCGCGCGACGGGCCACCTCCGGCTGCTTCGCCACGTCCACGCCGTCCACGGTGGCGGTGCCGCCATCCGGGCGCACCAGCGTGTAGAGCATGCGCATCGTGGTCGTCTTGCCCGCGCCGTTGGGGCCCAGCAGGCCCGTGATGACGCCGTCCTCCGCGGTGAAGGTCACGTCATGCACGGCCGTCACGGAGCCGAAGCGCTTGTGCAGGTTCCTGGCTTCAATCATGGGCGCTTGAGTCCTACGGAACAGGGCCGGCGAAGGAGGTGAAGAAGGGCGGCCGCTTGAGGCCCGCGCCACAGTCGGGCGTCAGGCCCTCCACGCTGCCGCGCGTGAGCACCTCCGCCATCAACGTGCGCGCGCAGTCCGCGCCCACCGTGTTGTGTCCCAACCCCGGCACCACCACGTGCAGGCTGTGCGTGAGCGTCCGCTTCGCCTCCTCGCCCCAGGGCGGCGGCGTCACGGGGTCCAGCTCGCCGGACAACAGCAGCGTGGGGATGTCCGACTTCACGGGCTCGCGGAAGCTCGCGGGCACGTTCGCTTGCGGCCACTTCGCGCACCCGCGCTTCACGTCCAGCGCCATGCGTGAACCGAACCAGGTGCCCTTCGCTTCACGCTCGGCGTCCTCCTCCGTGAAGAAGGGCGCGTCCTCCGCGCACACCACCGCCAGGAACATGCCGCGGCTGGTGGTGCGCGCCACCTCGTCGGTGAGCCCCAGCGACAGCGCGACGAAGGGCGTCCAGTCGTCCTTCGCGGCGCGGTCCAGCATCAGCGGCACCAGCGACGCGACGTCCGGGCTGTAGAGCAGCGAGAACAGCTCCGACAGGAAGACGCGCCGGGTGAGCGTGAAGTCCTCCGGCACGCCCGTGCGCGGATGCGACAGGTGCACCTTCGCGGGGGCGGCCTCCAGCTTCGCGAGCAGCGCTTCCGTGCGGGCGCGCAGGTCCGGATACGCCTTCGCGCAGACGCCGTCCTTCGCGCACGCGTCCATGAGCAGGTCCAGGGCGCGCTGGCCATCGCGCGCGGCGTACAGCGGCAGGTACTGCCCCATGGGGGCCACGCCATCCAGGATGGCGGTGCGCACGCGGTCCGGGTGCTGGCGCATGTACACCAGCGCCGCGCGCGTCCCGTAGGAGATGCCCCACAGGTTCACCTGCCGGTAGCCCAGCGCCGCGCGCACGTCGTCCAGGTCGTCCATGGCGATGGACGTGGTGTAGAGCCGCTCGTCCGCGTCCCAGCCCTTGCGGCACTGGGGAATCACGTCCGCGTCCTCGCGGTCCTCGAAGCGCTCCGCCAGCGATTTGCGCGAGGGATTCAACGCCTCGCAGTCCAGCGGGTGCGAGTCCCCCGTGCCGCGCTGGTCCACGAACACGATGTCGCGCTGACGCCGGATGCGATCCAGCGCGGGAAGGATGCGCGTGCGTGAGGCCGCCTGGCCGGGGCCGCCCGCGAGGAAGAACAACGGGTCTTCCTTCGGCTGCGACGCGAGCGCGGGCACCACCACCACGCGCAGGGAGATTTTGCGCCCCTTCGCCGCGGCCCGGTCCTCGAAGACCTCCAGCGTGCCGCAGAGCGTCTGCGCGGCCACTCCGTCCAGCCGGCACGGCTTCAGGTCCATCCGCCGCGCGGGGGCGGCCTCGGCGTTGGAGGACCGGGAGCAGCCCGTGAGCGACAGCGCGGCCAGCACCGCCAGCGCGGCGAGGGGGTGAGACAAGATGCCACCTGTCACGGCGGGCCAACCTCCAGCACGGGGAGTCCCCTGGCGCATACCATTGGAGTGCCGAAGGTGCACCCGTCGAGGCCCCGACACGCGCGGCGATTGAATCCGCGCGAACGCGGTGCGTCCTCTGCTACGCCCATGCCCATGAAGAAACGCGCGTTCCTGGTCCTCTTCGCCGTGTCGCTCACCACGCTCTCCGGCTGCGCAGCGCTGCAGAGCCTGCTCAACGGTGCCTTCAAGAAGCCCACGCTGAAGTTCAAGACGGCCCGGCTGGCGAACGCCTCCCTGTCCGACGCCACGGTGGACCTGGTGTATGAGCTGGACAACCCCAACAGCCTGGGCCTGAAGCTGGCGTCGGTGGACTACGCCTTCTTCGTGGAGGGCAAGCAGCTGGTGGCCGGCAAGCCGAAGGAGGGCTTGAACCTCAAGTCCAACGGCAAGAGCCAGATTGTCTTCCCCGCCAACGTGAAGTTCGCGGACATCGCGCCGGTGGTGACCACGTTCCTGGACAAGGACGTGGCGGCCTTCAAGGCGCAGGGCTCGCTGGGCATCCAGACGCCGCTGGGCGTGCTGAAGTTCCCCTTGGAGAAGGAGGGCACGTTCCCCGTCCCCAAGATTCCCCAGGTGCAGTTCCAGGCGCCGCGCATCACCAACGTCACGCTGAGCGGCGCCACGGTGGAGTTCCCCCTGGCCATCACCAACCGCAACGCCTTCCCCCTGCCGGTGGCGGGCATCACGGGCGCGCTCAAGGTGGCGGGCGCCAACGTGGGCAACCTGTCCACGGGCAACCTGGGCATGCTGGACGGGAGTGGGACGAAGCAGGTGACGCTGCCACTCACCATCAACTTCGCGAGCGCCGCTTCCGCGGCCATGGCGCTGCGCTCGGGTGGCAACGCGCAGGTGAGCCTGACGGGCAACCTGACGTCGGACGCGCAGTCCGTGCCCCTGAACCTGAGTCAGCTCGTGAATTTCACGAAGTAAACAGCAGGGCGTGCAGGGAGGCAGGCGGTGCGTGGGACACCGGGGATGTTGTCCCCGGGCAGGGGAGCCGTTACGGTTGCGCCGCTTCCCGAGGGCCCCCCATGCGCCGCATCCTCTTCAAGTCCAAGATCCACCGCGCGACGGTGACCCAGGCCGACCTCGACTACGAGGGTTCGGTAACCATCGACCGAGATTTGCTGAAGGCGGCGGACATCCTCCCCTTCGAGAAGGTCGCGGTGTGGAACGTCACGCGCGGCACCCGGCTGGAGACGTACGCCCTGGAGGGCGAGTCCGGCAGCGGTGTCATCTGCATCAACGGCGCGGCCGCGCACCTGAACCAGCCGGGCGACCTGGTCATCCTGGCCACCTTCGCGGAGGTCGAGGAGGCGGAGGCCGCCCACTGGAAGCCCACGGTCGTCTTCGTGGACGGAAAGAACCGGGCGGTTCCCGGCGTCACCGAGGAAATCCCCGGGCCCGCGCGCCGTATCGCGTAGAGACGCCCACGGGTCCTTCCGGCACCTTTTGCCGCACCTGGCCCTGTCTGCCATGCTTCCCGCCCTTTCCTTGTTGGCGCGGAGGCGCGGCGACGCGCGTCCCGGAGGCGATGACGCGATGAAGTGGACGTGGGCGGGCCTGACGGTCCTGGTGGCGGTGACGGGGTGCAAGCAGGTGGGCTCGTATCAGCGCGACCCCAACCAGGAGGACGCGTTCATCTCCAACGTGCCGGTCATCCGGGCGCCCGCGCAGGACCGCTGCGCGGCGTTGGGGAAGTCCTCCGTGCGCAGCGGCTGTGACGACGCCCTCTACCTGGCCCAGGAGTACACCCGGCGCCTGTCGGTGGGGGACGAGGTGTGCCTGGAGGGCGGCTTCGGCGAGGAGCCGGGCGCGGCGTGCAAGGCGCGCGCGGCGGTCATCGACACGGGGCCCAACCGGGTGAAGCTGGAGGTGCGCTCGGCGCGTCCGGATTCGCGGTGGTTCAAGTCGGAGATGCGACACGGCTGGTACGAAGAAGGCGCGTTGGTGGACCTGTACCTGGCCGAGCGGGGTTACTAGAGACGACCGGCCGCGTGCATCGCGGCCAAGGAGGAGGACATGGCCTTCTACGACGGCGTGACAGAGCGGCTGGGCTTCATGAAGAAGCTGACCCCCGCGGAGCTGAAGAAGCTGGGGTCGCTGCGCCTGTCGGACCTCATCCAGGGGGAGATCGGCCGGGCGCGCGTGCGAGTGGCGGCGCTGGAGAAGCGCTACCCGTCCGCGACGACCAAGGAGCTGGCGCAGCGGCTGGTGGACGAGAAGAAGAGCCTCGCGAGCATGGTCGGCGGAGTGAGCGGCGTGTTCGGGCTCATCTCGCTGCCGGCGGACCTGACGTTCATGGCCTACCTGCAGCTCGTCCTGCTCACGGACGTGGCCACGCTCTACAAGGCGAACCTCAAGACGGACCGGGCGCGCGGGGAGATGTTGGACCTGTTCGGCTACGCCAACGGGCTGGGGCCGCTGCACCGCTCCGGGCCGAAGGTGCTGGGGAAGCTGGCGGCGCTGCTGCTCGCGAAGGGCGGCATGACGACGCTGGGCCGCGCGATGCCGCTCGTCGCCGCGCCCATCACCGCGTACCTCAACAACCAGCACATCCAGATGGTGGGTGAGCAGGCCGTGCGGTTCTACGAGGGCTTCGACAAGGCGCACGCGAAGGCACGCAGCGCGAAGCGCAAGGCGGCGAGTGGCGAGTAGAGCGCCCCGAGAAAATCCGGTCAGAAACCAGATCGATATGTCCGTCACGTATTTCCGTTGATGTCTTCGCGGTCCCAGGGGGCCGCGGGATGCCGGATGCGTCGCACGCGGGGCCGGACGCGGCGCTTGCTCATGGCAGGGAGGGGTGCATGACGGAGCTCTCGGCGGAGGTGCGCGTGCAGGTGGCGCGTTGGCGGAATCTCCTCGTGGACGCGGCCCGCTGCGGCGCGCTGGAGAGTCCCCTGGACGTCCTGAGCCATCCCCACTGGGAACCTCGGGAACTCCAGGCGATCTGGTGGCTGCGCTTGGAGAGCCTGCTGCCCGTGGGAGTGCTCGCCATGCGCCTGGGGGGACTGGCCATGCCGCGCTTGAGCCGCCTGGTGGACCGGCTGGAGGACGGCGGCCTCGTGCGGCGGGAGCGCTCGGTGCGGCATGATCGCCGGCGCGTGCGCGTGCGCCTCACCGACGCGGGCCGCGCGCTCGCGGATCAGCTGGATGCGCAGGTGCAGGGGCGCATGGCGCAGCGGCTGGCCCCGCTCCAGGGCGAGACACGCAGCGCGCTGATGGATGTCCTGGAGCTGTGGGTGCAGGCCCTGACCGTCCAGGCCCGCACCGCCGAGGAAGTGGCCGAGGAGAACGCCGAGCTGGCCAGCACCCCCGACGAGCTTCTAACGGCGTCGGCCGCCTGACGAATCTACAGCCGCACCTCCACGACGCCCGAGCGGAGGCAGGCTTCCGCTCCGTCGCCCTCCCATTCATTCCCGGCGCCCTGCACGAACATCGGCAGCACGTCCGAGGTCACGGCGCCCAACCGCCAGTGCCCCGCGCTGTCCGTCTCTCCGCGCATGGGAGGCATTGAGCGGTACTTCCCGCCCACCATCACCAGGGCTCCCGCCACGGGACGTCCTTGATGGGTGACGTGAACCTCACAGGAGAGGCCGGCGGAAGGCGCTGGCGACAGCCGCACGTCCACGCTCGTGTCGTCCGCGCCCATCTGCGCCACGCTGCTGGGCCGTGACGCATAGGGCGCTGACGCGACCTGGACGCGGTAGGTCCCGGGCTCCAGCAGGGACACCGCCATGCCGTCCTCCTCCGGAACAAACTCCCGCGAAGGCACCGCGCTCCACAGGCCCTGCGCGTCGCGACGCTCCAGCAGGTACACCGGATAGGGCGGCACCACGCGCTCCTTCAACTGCGCTCGCGTGAAGCCATCCATCCGAACGACCAACCACCGGTACAGCGGCACGCGCCACTCGACGTCCACCACGCCCTGCATCTCCTCCGTTGGCGTGAAGTCGAAGTCCCACATCGAAGGCGCCGCCGGACGGCCTTCCTCCTTCAGTCCCCGATAGACGTTGAAGCGCGTCGCTCGCCATACCGGCACGTCGGGGATCGTGAAGCGCCCGTCCGCGTCCACCGGCTCCTCTCCGCCCGGCCAGCTCACCATCCGCCCACCGGACCGGGACGTGTTCCCCAGCAGGACCCGTCCGCGAAGGGTCACCGCGCGACTCAGGCCTTCGGGGAACAGCCGCGCCACGTCCAGCGTCACCGGGGTCACGGTGCCTTCACGCAGGCGCACCTCGACCGGGCCACCCTCCCGCCCCGAGGGCGCGCGCAACCACAGCCTCACCCCGCGGTCCGGAGGCAGCGGCGCCAGGCGCGTGTCCGCGTCCGGGCTCAGTGGCACCGGCGAGCGATTCACGAGCGCCCAGCCCAGGTCCGGGTTCACCAGCGCCAGCATGGGCTGAAGGGCGCTGGCCCGCTCGGCGTCGTGGGGATCCACGTCGCGTTCGATGCGCACGGAGAACGCCCCCTCCATGTTCCGCGCACCGTCCAACCGGATGCTCACGCCCGTGGGCCGGTTCGCGCGCAGCACGCCCGCGTTCAACGTGCCCGTCTTCGGCAACGCGCCCGGCACGAAGTCCGCCCACCAGAAGGTCCCGTCCGGTTCGAACGCGACCACCTGGTAGCGCGGCGCGGGCGGCACGGCGACGGGCCCCACCACGCCTCCCTGCGACGAAGCGGTGGCCGGCGCAGTCATCCACTCACGCACGTTGGCCAGGTCCTCCAGACTCGAAGGACCCACGAGGCTGATTGCCTTCTGCCGCTTCTCCTCCTCCCACCACCCCTCATCCCCTTCAATGATGAACGCCGCGCCCACGCGCGCCTCTCCATCGAACGGACGCGCCCCCTCCAGCGTCGCCGTCAGCCACAGGCCCGCGTCCGAGGCCGCCGCGGCCTCCACTGGATGAGCCGCCTCCAGCACACCGGCGTCCTCGACCCTCACGGACACAGGAGCTGATGGCGGCGCCAGCGGTGACGCGGGCTCGGGACGCAACAGCATCCACAAGCCCACGCCCACGAGCACCACCACCAACATCCCGCCCAGGACCCGCTTCAAGCGCATGCGGCGTCAGTCCGTGTCGCTGTTGGAGTACAGGGACAGCCACACCGGCGCGTGGTCCGACAGCCGGGTGACGTAGTCCAGCGGGTTCGCGATGTAGTCGCGGCCCGTGCTGGAGAACTCCGTCACGTACGTGTCCTGCATCCAGAAGTGGTCGTACGCGTTGGCGTAGCCACCGGACGTGTTCATGGTGGTGGCCACGTCCAGCTTGCACGTCACCGCGGGCGACAAGCCCTTCAGCTGGCTCCAGGACGCGTGGGTGCAGGCCATGTTGTGGTCGCCCACGAGGATGACGTCCTGGTCCGAGGTGCTGGCCGACTGCACGGACGCGAACACGCCGTCGATGGCCTGCGCCTCCAGCGTCCGGTCCGCCGCCGTGCCCCACACCGCGTGCCAGTTGAGGAAGGTGTAGTCCGCGCCCGTGGGCACGTGGCGCACCTTCACCACCTGCGGCTCGCGCTCGAACAGGTCCCCCGTGTCCGTCCACACCGTGGAGGACAGCAGCGACACCGTGTCCGTCCGGTACAGCACCGCGTAGTGCTCTTTGTAGGACGACCGGCCGATGAGCGGCGTCACCACCGCCGTCCACGACACCCCGGAGACCTGCGTCAGGTTCGTCGCGATGGCCGTCGCCGCGGACGCGTCCATCACCTCCTGGAGGAACACCAGGTCACAGCCATTGTTCGAGTTGCTGTTCGCACCGAACTGGTTCCACAGCTGCTTCGCATCATCCAGGTAGGTCTGCTCGGCCGCCCATCCCTCGTGGCGGAGGTTCCAGCTCACCACCCGGAGGTACGAGCCCGCCTGCGCCAACGCAGGGAGCACCAGCACGGACAACACCAGGACGCGCGACAAGAAGGACGGCCCTCTCATTTCACGGCACCTCCAGCCCTGCGGGAGAAAAGCGCCCCATCTTCGGCATGCCAGCGCCCCAGGACCAGCCCTCCTTCGTGGAATCGAGGTGACAGCCCGCCCCGCACGACACTCCCCGGACACCACCTCATCAAATGCAACTTGATTGCATTTGAATCCCTATGGCACTTATTACGGGTCCTGCCTTCACCCGCGGTACCCACCCAAGGCCCCCCATGTCCATGTTGAAGCATGCCCTGCTCGCCGCTGGCGCCGTCGTCCTGCTCGCCGGCTGCGGTACCGAAGAAGCCCCAGCCCCGGAGTCGCAAGCCCCCGTCACCCAGGAGTCGGAGCTGCTCGCCGTCTGCGAGGACACGGAGGAGCTGGCGGAGGTGGCCGAGCACTCCTGCATCCACGCCGAATACGGTCCCTTCGAGTCCGTCACCGCCGCGCCCTATGGAGGCCCGTCCTTCGTGGACGTGAGCGTGGGGCACACCGCGTACAACGTCACCCTGCCGGCCATCAGCTACCGGAAGTGGACGCTGGGCTACGCGGGCTCCGTCATCTTCACGCCGGAAGAGTCCACCGAGTACGCCTTCCTCACCTCCGGCTACCGCGCCGTCCGCGTCTTCAACGCGGCCACGAATGAGGAGGTCGGCCTCGAGTGCCGCTACCACGTCCCGCAGGAGGTCTGCGGCAACCTGCGCACCGCCGTCACGGCCGACCTGGAGGGCGGCGTGGACTACCGCCTGGACTTCGCGGCCGTCGTTCCCCAGCCCGCCACGTTCCTCCTCGTCGTCGAGGAGACGGGCCACGACCACCACGAAGAGTAGGCCCGCGTGAGTGAAGGCCCGTGGACACCTCCAAGGCCCACGGGCCTTCCCAACATCCAAAAACTTCTGTATCTCAATTGCATCTACATCACGGATTCCGATGAGGCAGCCCCATGCGCACCCCGTTTCCAGCCCTCCTCCTGGCCGGCGGCCTCGCGGTCCTGACCGCCTGCGGCGACGACGCCTCGCCCGGCCCGGACGACACGCCCCAGGAGCAGGGCGACCCATGCGCCCCCAACGGCCACATCCACCGCGAGCCTGAGGGCGACTGGTGCCACTGCAACCGGGGCTACCTGGCCAGCGAAGAGGGCCTGTCGTGCGTGGCGGACCCGGACTACGTGCCGCGCACGGACTTCGACTTCGGGGACAACGGCGAGCACGCCTGCTGGCACGTCACCCACGGCCCCTTCGCCACCGTCACCGCGTCGCCGGAGCGCCAGCCACGCGTGGATGACTTCCACACGCACTACACCGTCCAGCTGCGCCCGGAGAACGGCCAGTCCGTGGGCACCTTCAGCTTCAAGGCCTGGGCGAGCGGTGACTTCATCCTCTACCTGAGCACGCCCGACGTGGCCGTCACCGTGAAGGAAGGCGAGCGCGTCGTGGAGCCCATGGGCACCCAGGCCACGGGCGGCTTCTGCGACGGCCTGAAGCAGATGGTCGGCTACGAGCTGACGGACAAGGTCCAGTACACCGTCACCTTCGGCCCCACCGCGCTCACGAGTCTCGGGCTCGTCATCGAACACCTCCAGTGAGGGGCTGAATCGCACCGGTCATTATTGCAACCAAGTTGCGCTTACGGCATGAGTGAGTCACCGGACGCACCGGCGGCTTCCTGTCCGCCTGGCACCCCGCCGCGCCCGGCATCCCGAAAGGAAACACCCATGTTGAAGATGAAGCGCATCGCGCTGGGCGCGTTGTTGTCTCTCGGCCTGACGGCCTGCGGACCGATGGAGGAGGCGCCGGAGGCCTCCTTCGAGGCGCAGGATGCACAGGAGTTGGAGGCCGGTTGCACGTCGCTGGGCACGGGCATCACCACGCACGCGTGCACCCACTCCGGCAACCCCACGGACCACGTGTCCGTCACGGCGAGCGCCACGCGCGTCACCAGCGCGCCCGACATCAGCACGAAGCACAAGGCCTATGACCTGGCGCTGCCGTCCGGCGCCGAGGGCTCCGTGACGTACGTACCGGCCACCACCGGCTCATACGCGTTCTACCGGACGCAGAACGTGGCCTTCACCGTCGTCAACGGCGCCACCAGCGCCACGGTGCCCTCCACGCTGACGCACACCGTGTCGTCCTCGGGGTGCTCGCTCACGCACGTGTCCGTCTACGACCTGACGGCGGGCACGACGTACATCCTCGCGGCGGGGCCGGCGTCCGGCGACGCGCTCACCGTGGGGCCGGAGTTCCTCAACGACACGCGCACGCGCTACTACCAGGACGCGGACGGTGACGGGTACGGCAACAACTCCACGTCCGTCCTCACCGCGTGCACGCCGCCCGCCGGCTACACGACGCAGCGCTTCGACTGCAACGACACGCCGGGCTCCGGCGCCAGCATCAACCCGGGCGCCACTGAAATCTGTGGCAACGGCATCGACGACAACTGCGACGGGTCGCAGTGCTGACCGCGGTCCCCTGACGCGGGCCTGAACCGGTCCGCTCCCGCGCCGGAGCATCTCACCTCGGAACGGTGCTCCGGCGCGGGCCTTTCCCTGGAGGGCGCTCGATGACGCGCCTCCGTCACGTCTTTCCCCAACGCGGCTCACCGCTTCCGCCGCGGGCCTGCACCACCGCACGAAGGACTCCCCGATGCGTCCCTCCTCCGCCACCTTCTTGTTCGCCACCTGTGCCGCCCTCGCACTGAGCGGCTGCGATGACGACGCCCCCATCGTCACACCGGACGCGGGCACATCGACGGACGCGGGCTCTGACGCGGGCACCGGCACCGACGCGGGCACGACCGCGTCCACCGCTACCGTCACCACGTCCCATCCTTCCGAGGGCGAGACGGATGTCTACCCACTGGAGATGTACCTGGACGCGTCCGGACAGACGCCGGTCATCGCCTTCCGCAAGGTGCTGACGCTCACCTTCAGCGAGCCCATGGACCCGTCCGCCGCCCAGGTCACGCTGCACGACCGCACGGACACCACCGCCCCGGCCCGCGTCCTCACCGGCACCTGGTCCGAGGACGCGCGCACGCTCACCGTCACCGTGCCGCGCACCGAGGAGAGCACCCGGCCGCTGGAGGTCTCCACGCACCACGCCCTGGCGCTGGACGCGCTGAAGGACGCGGCCGGACGCGCGCTGTCACCAGCCACCGTGGGGCTGGGCGGCGACACCGCGCTGGACTTCACCACCGGCGAGCGGGACCCGGAGCTGGAGCACGCGTGCACGCACACGCTCGTCAACACGCCGGAGGCGGTCACCGCGGGACGCACGCCCTTCGACTTCCCGCCCGACACGCACACTGGCCACGCGCGCTACGACGTCACCCTGCGCCCGGGTGAGTCGGGCTTCGGTGGCTACACGGGCTTCATCTCCGACCCGGAGAACGCCGAGCACGTCACGCTCTACCTGAACCAGCAGGTCCCCACGAAGGTCACCAACGACACGGCGGGGACGGACGTGGCGTCGGTGCTCGCCCCCGCGCGGTTCATCTGCGCCGGCATCACGCACACGGTGACGTTCACGTCGGAGCCGGGGGATCAGATCCACCTGTTCCAGTTCGGTCCCGTGGCCACGGAGCACATCCAGTTCGTGCTGGAGCGCGAATAGCAATCCCCCTCAGCCCGAGGGGAGGGCGTGCGTCCACCAGGACAAGGTGGGCCACCCCGCCGGTCCAATGCCGCGTGAAGGTCTGCCCGCTACGGTGACGGTATCTCTCGGACCCGGAGGCCTCCCGCATGCGCCACGCCGCTCCCCGAAGGACGCTCGCCCCTCACGAGGAAGTGCAGACGTTGCCCCACTACCTGGTGGGCGAAGCACTGGATGGCATCCTCTACGTCTCGTCGCCACCCATCACGCGCAAGCAGGGCATGACGCCGCTCATGGGACGCGCGCCGGAGGGCTGGTGGTGGACCTCCGAGCCCCGGCTGCTGTTGGGCGAGGACGTGCTCGTCCCGGACCTGGCGGGCTGGATGAGCGGACGGCCGCCGACACTGCCGGATGGCTCGTTCATCGACCGCGTGCCGGATTGGGTCTGCGAGGTGCTTTCGCCCGCCACCGCGAAGCTGGACCTGACCATCAAGCTGCCGCGCTACGCCCGCGCGGGCATCCGACACGCGTGGATCATCAACCCCGTGCACCGCGTGGTGGAGGTGTTCCGCCAGGACCACGAGCGCTGGGTGCTGCTGAACACCTTCGTGAGCGAGGACCGCGTGCGCGCCGACCCCTTCGGCAAGGCGGACCTGGTGCTCGCGCCGTTCTGGACGCAGGTGTGAATCACACCGCGGGCTCCCACGCGCCCGTGAACGCGTCGAAGCGGCGCACGTTGACGCTCAGCGCCCGGTACACCTGGGTCTCCGTCCCCACGTCCACCGGCGTCCCATCCGCGGGCACCGTCAGCCGCTCGAAGCGCGCGCCGGTGAACCAACGGTGCGGCTGTGGCTCCAGGACGAAGAGGCCCTCGTCATCCAGGTCCACCTCGATGGGCACGAAGTCCACGCGCTGGAGCTCCACGGGCGGCGGGAAATCCATCGCGACGCGGAAGGGCACGCGCGCCGAGTCCTGGGTCGCGACGCCCTCCAGGAACAGGGAACGCCCCTGCATCACGTCCGCCTCCGCTCCCAGGGCGCTCGACGGCGGCTGGAGCAGCAGCGACAGCGACCGCGCCATGCCCGCGATGCCAGGAGAGCGCCCCAACACGCGCGCCTGCCCTGCGTCCGCGAGCAGGTCGAAGACCACTTCCCTGTCCCACTCGCCCAGCACGCGGCCCCCGGAGAAGAAGTCCCCTTCGTGCGCGTGCGCGGTGGGCAGCAGCACGTCTCCCACGCGGCGCAGCAGGGCCTGGGGCTGGAGGGGCGAGGCCTTCTCGAACAAGTAGATGGGCCCCAGCACCAGGCGCGCGGTGGTGAGCGTCACGCGCCAGCCGGTGTCGGTCGTGAAGGCGCCGACGGTGGACTCACCGGACGCGAGCGCCGTGCGCAGCCCCATGCGGAAGGTGATGCTCCGACCTCCAGTGCCGGACAGGCCACAGCCCGCCGCGAGCGCTCCGCCCAACATCCACGTGAAGGCACGACGCGAGTAGTGCTTCATGGCCGGTCCTCCTGGAGGTCCAGGTACACGGTGAGGGTGCCGCGCACGGTGCGGGGTGCACCGGCGGAGAAGTGGCGCGTGGCCAGCAGGGACGCGGGCGCGTCGGGGCCACGGAAGTTGGACACGTAGTTGAACTCGGACTCCCGCCAGCGCGCGTCCAGCAGGTTCTCCACGGACAGGCCCAGCTCCACGGCGCGCCAGCGCGCTCGGGCCGCCACGTCGAAGAGGAAGATGGACTCGCTGTAGCGATCCAACGGCAGGGGCTTGGGCCCGATGGCGCTGTGCCCCAGCGCCACGCTCCACCCCACCGGCTGCCGGGCCACGGTGGCCGTGCCCCGCCAAGACGCATCCACGCGCCCCAGCAGCTGCGGGATGTACGGCAACACCGCGCCGTCCCACAGCCTCCATGAGGGCGCCCCAGGCAACGGCTGCGTCGCGCGGGCCCACGCGAGGCTCGCCTGCACGTCCAGGTGTTGCTCCCAATGGAAGCGCGCGCTGCCGAACGCGCCCAGCCGCTGCGACGGGCCAATGGGCTGGTTGCGCCCCGTCGTCTCGCTGAACACCAGGTCCTGCGACACGCGCGTGGCGAACACCGCGCTCCGCAGCTCCAGCGAGGACCGACCGTCGCCCCACCGCCAGCCCAGGCCCGTCTCCCCGGATGTCACTCGCGCGTAGGGCGCGAACTCCGCGTCGGACAGGCCCGCCGCGTCGCTGGAGCGCGCCCCCAGGCCCGCGCTGGTCAGCCACGTGAGGCGCGGCGTCAGGCGCACCTCCACGCTGGCGCGAGGGCTGGCGAAGAAGCCGTAGGCCTCCACGGACTCCTCCGGGATGCGAGCCCCCTGCCGGTCCTCCGCCGGCCGGTTCAGGTCCTCCACGCCGAACAGGAACGTGTCCACGCGCACGCCACCGCGCAGCGTGAGCCACTCCAGCGGCGCGCCGCGCAGGGACAAGTACGCGCCCAGGTTCGTCACGCGCACCTGGTTGTCGAACACGGTGGCGTAGGGCGCGCCGCCCTTGTCGCGCAGGCGCCGCGCGCGGGTGTGCACGTTGTCGTAGCGGGCCACGTAGCCCAGCTCCACCGGCTGCGGCTGCCCCCACCAGGTGAGGCCCGGCGTGTAGCGGCCGCGCAGGCCCACGGTGGTGCCCTGATAGGACTGCTCCGTGTTGTCGCCGCGCTGGGCCTCGCCGATGGGAGGCGTGTCCTGGAGGAAGCCGGTGAAGTTCTCGCGGCTGCGCATCTGCCGGGCGATGGCGAAGGCCTGCTGCACGAAGCGGCCCCCACGCTCCAGCCGGGACGTCAGCTCCACGGAAGCCATGTAGCGCTGGCTCCCGCCGCCCTGGTTCGGGTCGTAGAGGCAGAAGAACTGCGAGTCCGCATCCGGCTCACACGGCAGCCGCGCGTCCACGACGTCCGTCTCCCGCACCACGCCCGCGGAGCCATAGCGCGCGCCGTAGCTCGCGCCGAACAGGCGCAGCTTCGTCTCCGGGCCCAGGCGCAGCTCCGTCTGGGCCATCAGGCCCGCGTTCGCGTATGCGCGGTTGGGGCCGAAGCCGTGCCCCTGGCGCAGCAGCACGCCGACGAAGGTGGCGGCGGTGGACTCGGGCGGGCCCCACACCAGGGACAACCGGCGCGACGCGAAGCTGCCGTAGCTGGCGGACGCGGTGATGCCCCGCTGTTCCAGCCCCAGTTGGTACTCCACGGTGCCCGCCACGCCGAAGTCGCCCTGGGACGGATCATACGGGCCCTCCGTCACGCGCAGGGACTGCACCAGCTCCGGGATGATGAAGTACGTGTCCGCGTAGCCGTGACCGTGGGCGTTGGAGACCTCGTTGAGGGGCACCCCGTCCAGGCGGATCTCCACGTCCTTGCCTTCGCCCGCGTCGAAGCCGCGCAGGTAGACGGTCTCCGCGTGCCCTTCCCCGCCGTGGTTGGCCAGCATCACCCCCGGCGCCAGCAGCATCAGGTCCGTGGCCGAGTTGCGAGGCACATCCGCCAGCTGCCCCACCGTGATGTGGAAGTCGCCCACCGCGACCGGAGGCGGAGCGGCGGACTGCCCCCGCACCGTGGTGGAGAACGCGGGCGGCTCCGGCTTCGGAGGGGGCGCGGGCTCCTCCACCTCCACCTCCACCACAGGCGACGAGGCCACCGGCTCGAACATCACCGGCACGTCCACTCGCACCTCCAGCGGTTCTTCTCCCTGGCGCGCGGGCTCGAAGCGCCAACGCAGGGCCGCCGCCATCGCGGCCCGGTCGAACGCGGTGCCCCCGGACTCCTGGACCTCCACCTGGGACACCTCGCCCCCGCTGTCGATGGTCAGCCGCAGCAACACCCGCACGGCCTCCGTCAACGGCGGGACGTCCGCCGGCATCACGGGCGGCGGTGCCTCCACGGGAACGGGCGGCGTCACGGGCGCTTCGGGCGACGCGCTCAACAGCCAGAGCACCAGCGTCGGGATGAACACGGGCAACGACCTCGGCCTTCGGGGCCCACCCGGCACGGGCAGCCTTTCCAACGGCCGTCCGTGGATATCGCAACCCAGACTTGACTTGCAACATGGTTACAAATACCAACCGGATGCATGAACCGACGAAGCAAGTGGACCCGGGGTCTGCTGCCAGGCGCGCTGGCGCTCATGGCCTCCGGCTGCGGTGACGCCGTGGCGCGGGGCGACGTGCGGGTGTCGTTGAGCGGCGGGGACGGCACGCAGCGCGGCTACGCGGATCACCTCTTCCAGGACGGCTGGTCCGTGCAGTTCACGAAGTACCTGGTGTCCCTGGGCGACTTCACCCTCACCTCCGCGGCCGGCGACGTGCACGCGACGACGGAGCACCTGCTGGTGGACGTGCAGAAGGGGGACGTGCCGCTCACCGGCCTCACGGGCCTGGAGGCGGGGCGCTACGGCGTGGCCTTCCGCGTGAGCCCCCCGGAGGCACGCACCGTGGCGGGCACGTCCGTGTCCGCGGAGGACCTGACGATGATGCGCGAGCGCGGCTTCAGCTACTTCGTGGAGGGCCGCGCGCAGAACCGCGACCCCACGCTGGGCCTCTACACCTTCCGCATGGGCTTCCCCGTCGACGCGCGGATGGTGGACTGCATCAACGGCGTGGACGGCACCCAGGGCATCGTCGTGCCGGAGAGCTCCATGGCGGAGGCGGAGGTCACCATCCACGCCGAGCACATGTTCTACGACCGGCTGGGCACCCACCGCGGCGTGCAGCTGCGCTTCGAGGCCATCGCCGCCACCGCGGACGCGAACCACGCCATCACGCCGGAGGGACTGGCGTCTCAGGAACTGCTCGACCTGCGCGGGCTGGACGGCGGAGAGCTGCGAGACGCCCAGGGCCAGCCTGTCGTCTACCAGCCCGGAGCCTACGCCCTGCGCACGCTCCAGGAGTTCGTCACCCAGAGCATCGTGGATCAGGCGCACCTCAACGGCGGCGGAGTCTGCACCGTCGCCGCGCCGTAGGGCCTCCCCGTCACGCGGGAAGGCCCCGGCGGGACCTCAGGCCTTGGGCGCTTCCTTCGCGGCGCGCTGCGCTTCGACCTCGCGCTTCACGTCGTCCATGTTCAGCGCGCGGACCTGCCGCAAGAGGTCCTCCAGCGCCGCCGCCGGCATCGCGCCCGGCTGCTCGAACAGGAGGATGCCGTCCCGGAACACCATCAGCGTGGGGATGGAACGGATCTCGAAAGCACCAGACAGCTCCGGCTGCGCGTCGGTGTCGATCTTCCCGAACACGACGTCCGCGTGCTTGGTGGAGGTGCTCTCGAAGATGGGTGCGAACGCGCGGCAGGGACCACACCAGGTCGCCCACCAGTCCAGGATGACGATGCCGCTCTTGCCCACCGTCTCCTTGAAATTGTCCTTCGTGATTTCGAGCGTCGCCATGAAGTCCTCCTACCGAACGTCCAACAGCTCCACCTCGAACAAGAGGGTGGCGTTGGGGGGAATCACACCGGCCGCGCCGCGCGAGCCGTAGCCCAGCTCCGGCGGGATGGTGAGCTTGCGGACGCCGCCCACCTTCATGCCCGCGACGCCCTGGTCCCAGCCCTGGATGACCTGGCCCGCGCCCAGCCCGAAGGTGAAGCCCTGACCGCGGTCCCGGCTGCTGTCGAACTTCTTGCCGTCCGTGAGGGTGCCCACGTAGTGCACCGTCACCCGCTTGCCCGCGACCGCTTCCGTCCCGGTCCCGACCTTCACGTCTTCCACTCCCAAGCTCATGCCAGGCTCCTCAAGGCGGGAATCCGCCCTTGGAAAGATGCGCACTCTAATGCCGGGCGCAGCCTCCCGCCTCCCTGAATGCCCCGCCCCGGACCGGAATAAAAGTGACGGCGGGGCTCCGGATGATTCCGGATACCCCGCCGTCAGCGCCTGCCATGGACTTCAGGTCAGAACGTGCCACCCACGTTCAGCGTGGTCGTGTAGCTACCGCCGCCCGACGGGTCGCCGCCGCCCGGATCGATGTCCGGAGCGAACTGCTTGTCGAACAGGAAGTTGTAGTAGCCACGCAGGTCCGCGGTGAAGTGGCCGAAGTGGCCGCGCACGCCCACGCCCGCCGGGACGTTGCCCACGGTGTCGTCGCTGTAGCCGAGCGCCTCACCGCCGCGGAAGTGGTAGTTGCTGATGCCGATGCCGCCCAGCAGGTACGGCTGCACCGCCGTCGGCGTGATGGCGAGCGTCAGGGCCGCCTGGCCACCGTTGCGCACCAGGTCCGGACCGTCATCCGCGCCCAAGGAGCCGGCGTTCTTGATGTTGTTCAAGGCGCCGGAGTAGCCGACTTCAACACCCAGCACGGACGTCGGCTTGAGCGACGCCGTCACGGCCGCGGAGGGGCCGGGGGCAAGCTGCGGAGCCAGGGCGCCGGTGTAACCTTCCACACCGCCACCGATGAGGAGCGTCAGGCCCTTCTTGTCGCTCTTGCTCTTCTTCTCCACCTCCAGCGGCTGCACTTCCTCATTGGCTGACGCCGAGGGCTGGTAGCTCGTGGGAGGCGGCGTGGTCACTCCGCTGCCGCCCGTGGCCTCATGGCCGTACGGCGCGCTCTCGCTCTGGCTCATGCCGCCGCTGCTCGTGCCGGACGGAGGCGGAGGCGGAGCAGGAGGCGCCGCCGCGGGAGGCGGCGCCGGGGGAGGCGGCGCGATCGGTTCGTTCTGCGGCATGGTGCCGCTGGAGCCACTGCCGCCCACCCCTTGCGGGTTCACCGGCTCGCAGCGCATCGGCGTGTTCAGGTAGACCACGCCGCTGCCGCCCGTGCCGCTGGAGCCGCTCAGGTCCTTGCTGCTCTTCGAGGAGTCATTGATCGACCCGGACGAGCCGCTGCCGCCCGTGCCCTGAAGCGATTCATCCACCGGCGCCTCCTCGATAACGAGGTCCTCCTCCTGGACCCCACCCTGAGAGGATTGCGCCGTCGTGTCCTTGTTCTGCGTGTCCTTGGGAACAGCGGCCTGCCCTGGAGGGCAATCCTTCTCCGCCGCACCCGCGCCCGTCCCATACATGAGCGCCGCGATGGCGCCCGCCAGAATCTTCGCTTTCATCCAACCCTCCATCGTCGACTGACTGACATGAAGGTTGTCTTGAGCGGGACATCCGGCAAGCCTTGCGCGGACCGTCAAAGACAGCTGGCCTGCCCGCCTGCCCCCCAAAGGTGAAGGCGTGGTTTCAGAGCCACTTCACGGGGACGGAGGGCTCGGACGCCCCCCTATCCACCGTCAAAAACAGACATCCATCAACATCCGTCAGGCTTTGCGCAGCCAGGCCGAACCGGTGACGACAGGCAATTGCAGCGCGCGCTCACGGTCCAGATCCAGATTGCCGATGTGCAGCGACAGCGGCGCCTGCACCCACTTGTAGATGGACTGATGGAACAGGCGCACGAAGCGGTCCACGTACCCGCCCAGCCGGTCCGCATCCACCTCCGGGAACATCGCGGTGAGCGCGGTGCGCATCTCCGACGGGGTGAGCTTCTCGCCCGCGTGCAGGTAGAAGCACGCGTCCAGGATGGGGAAGGGCATGAGTTCCTCCTCACCCACCTGATCATGCGCCAGCTCCGGACCGGCGGGCTTGGCCAGCACCTTGCGGATGCCCTCGTAGCCGGTGGTCTCCTGCAGGTAGTCCAGCAGGTACATCACCACCGTCTTGGGCACGTTGGCGATGACCGCGAGCGCGCCCATCAGGTCGCCGCCGATGGTGGTGTAGCCCACGGACTTCTCGCTCATGTTGCCCGTCTGCAGGAACAGGCCGCCGCAGGAGTTGCTCCAGTTCCACATGCGCTGGGCGCGGATGCGGGCCTGGATGTTCTGCTCGGTGATGGGGGTGAGCTTCGTCTCGCCCAGCATCGTCTGGGCGGCGGCCTTCTCCCGCTCGAAGGCCTCTTCGATGGAGACCACCTGGAAGGGCACGCCCAATTCGCGCGCGATGGTCTCCGCCGCGTCGCGCGTCTGCTGACTGGAGTACGGGCTGGGCATGTAGAACGCCTGGATGAGCGAGCCCGGGTTGTCCGGCCGCGCGCGCTTCGCGTACCGGTGCGCGACGAGCAGCGTGAGCAGCGAGTCCCGTCCGCCCGACAGCGCGATGCCGAACAGCTTGAAGGCGCGCGTCTTCTCGAAGTAGTCGCCCACGCCCAGCGACAGCGCGTCCAGGATGTCCTCGCACAGCGCCACGCGCGCGGTGCGGCGGGTGTCCGGCGCGGGCAGGAAGAAGCTGCGGTGCGCGGGCACGGGATACGTCAGCTTCTGGCGCTGCGTCTTCACCGCCTGCGTGCAGTCCAGGGTGGGCACCTTCCTGCCACCGGCCGTCACCCAGTCCTCGCGGTCCACGCGCCAGGTGGTGTTCTCCGTGCGCAGGCGCAGCGTGCGGTCCAGGTCCACCACGGCGGAGCTGAAGCCCTGCTGGAAGCGCGGCGTCTCCAGCACGTGGCGGCCGTTCTGGTTGATGAAGCCGCCGCCGTCGAAGATGAGGCCGTCGTTGCTGCCCACCGCGTTCGCGTACGCGATGGTGACCTGGTGGTCGGACGCGCGCGTGGCGATGAGCTCGCGGCGCGTCTCCCAGAAGCCCAGCCGGAAGGGGGACGCGGACAGGTTCACCACCAGCTCGCCGCCGGAGTACGCGCGCCGGCGCATGGGGCCGTCCGCGCTCCAGATGTCCTCGCACACCTCCGGCGCCAGCGTGCCGAAGTCGAACTGGAAGAGGGAGTCACCCAGCGGCACGCCCCGGTGCGTCTCCGCCATGCCCGGCTGGCCGTGGCCGAAGGTGCGGCCCTCGTAGAAGACGTTGTACGTGGGCAGCTTCTCCTTCGGCACCAGGCCCAGGACCTTGCCGCCCGCCACCACCGCGGCGCAGTTGAGGCGCACGCCCTGGTGGGCCACGCCCACGCCCAGGATGCTCACCAGCGGCAGCGCCGCGGTCTCCCTCGCGAAGCGCTCCAGCTCCGGCCACTGGTGGTCGATGAAGCCCTGCCACTGGACCAGGTCCTCCGCGGGGTAGCCGGCAATCACCTGTTCGGGGAAGACGCCCAGCGTGACGTCGTCCGCCGCCATCTTCCTCGCCAGGTCCAGCACCCGGTCGGTGTTCGCCTGGAAGGCGCCCACGGTGGTGTTGACGCTGGCGATGCCAATCTTCACGAGCCGCATGGTGCGTCGCTCTCCCTCAAGAAGGCGTGACGCCCCCGAGCAATGCGCGCATGGGGGGGCCAGGGCAAGCGGATGATGCGGCCCCGGGCCCCGGGGCGTTCAGTTCCCCCGCCGGGAGGGCCTCTGGCTAGTTCAGCGGTCCGCTGGGGCGCACCGGCTGCAACTGGCTCAAGAGGTCGCTCACGTCCACCAGCACCTGCTCCAGGCGGCGGCGCACGTCCAGTTCGCCCAGCAGCTCCTGGCGCCGTCCGGGCTCCGGCACCAGCGCGGACGCCACCACGTCCGCCAGCATCCCCCCACCGGCGCGGGCGGCCACCGGCAGCAGGCTCTCCGCGAACGAGGGCGGCACCCTGCCCGCCAGCTCGAAGACGGCCTGGCGCAGCTGCTCCTCCTCCGGCCCGGTGTAGAGCGGATCCGCCAGCACCTGGGCGCGCACCTGGCGGTAGAGCGTGTCCGGCGACAGCTCCTTCACCATCTGTACGCGGCTGACGCCCTGCAGGAGGATGTTGTAGCGCCCGTCCTCCACCTGTTCGTCCCAGACGATGACGCCCGCGCACATCAGGGGTTGCAGCGGGGGACGGCCCTCGTAGTTGCCCTCCCAGCCCGGCTCCAGCTGGCCCAGCGCCAGCACCCGGTCCGTGGCGAGGGCGTCCTTCACCAGCGCCCGGTAGCGCGGCTCGAAGATGTGCAGGGGAATCACGGTGTGCGGGAACAGGACCGCCGACGGCAGGGGAAACACCTTCAGCGCACCGGCGGCGCGTTCCACGGTTTCTTGTGCGGTCATGGTCACCCTTCCCCGTGTGTAAGCCCCCGGGGCATGGGGCGCATTCCAATCAGGCAGGCGCCCGGGCCCGGGGTCCCGGTGGCAAGGGCCCCGGGTTCCGCTAGGGTGCGCCCCCGAATGTCCTCTACCGAGCCTTCCCCCCAGACCTCCCCGGCCTCCCCGGCCGCTGACGCCCCGAAGCTGTCCTGGTACCGCCGGCTGTACCTGCGCGTGGAGGCCGCCTCCTCCACCCCGCACGCGCTCGCCACGATGATGGCGGTGTCGGTGGTGGATGGCTCCGTCTTCCCCATCCCGCCCTTCGCGGTGCTGGTCCCCATGGTCCTGGCCCAGCCGAAGAAGTGGGTGCGCTACTGCCTGCTGGGCACCCTGGCGAGCCTGGTGGGCGGCCTCATCGGCTACGGCCTGGGGGCGTTCGTGGGCGAGGGCATCACGCAGCTGCTGCACATCGACCTGAACGTGCGAGTGGACCGCTTCGGCGTGTCCGGCACGGTGGGCGAGCTGCTGGGCCAGAACTTCTGGGTGCTGGCGCTCCTGTGCTCCATCCTGCCCACGCCGTTCAAGATCGTCGCCATCGGCAGCGGCCTGGTGTCGGTGCCGCTGGAGCGCTTCCTGCTGGCGTCCATCATCGGCCGCTCGGTGCGCTTCTTCCTGGTGGGCGGAGTGGTGCGCTTCTTCGGCCCCACCGCGCGCAAGTGGCTGCGCGTCTGAGCTGACTCAGCGGGCCTGGCCGCGGCGCGTACCGCCCACCGCCAGCTTTGGGGCGCTGCCCTCCAGCACCGCCTCCACCGTGGACAGCAGCACGTCCGGGCGCACCGGCTTCTCCAGCACCTGGAGGGCCACCGTCTCCACGAACGCGCGCGCCTCCGGGGATGACGCACCTCCGGAGATGAACACCATCCGAGACGCCAGCGCGGGCGCCTCCTGCTGGAGCCACCGGTACACCGCGATGCCGTCCATGCCCGGCATCTGAAGGTCGCACAGCACCACGTCGAAGGACTCGCCCGCGGCCACCTTCGCCAGCGCGTCCTCGCCGCGCGTGACGGTGACGACCTCGTGGGCAGGCTCCAGGAGCAGGCGCATGGACTGCGCCAGCCGGGGCTCGTCGTCCACGATGAGCACCCGCCCGCGCCGCCCGGAGGCCGCCGGCTCCGGCCCCGACAGCTCCGGTGTCGGCTCCGGAGACAGCTCCGGTGAAGCCTCCTCGCCGCGCGCCACCGCGTGCAGCGACGGCGGACTCCCCGCGCTCTGCACGGGCGCGGGCGGCAGGAGCAGCGTGAAGGTGGCGCCCTGGCCCGGCACGCTGTGCACGCTCAGTTCGCCCCCGTGCGTGCGGACAATCTGCTGACAGATGGCGAGCCCCAGGCCGGTGCCCTCGTCGCTCCCCTTGGTGGTGAAGAACGGGTCGAAGATGCGCGGCAGCACGTCCGGCGGGATGCCGCCACCCGTGTCCTCCACCTCCACGCGCGCATGGCCGGACGCGTCCGTGCGGGTGCGCACGCGCACCTCGTGGCGGCCAGGGTCCCCTTCCGGGATGGCCTGCAGGGCGTTCACCAGCAGGTTGAGCAACACCTGCCCCAACCGCGCCTCGCTGCCCATCACGCGCGGCACCGGTCCGAAGTCCTCCACCAGCCGCGCGCGCGAGCGCAGGGCGTGAAGCACCACGCGCACCGCGGGCGGCACCAGCGCGTTCAGGTCCACCAGTCCACGCTCCGGCGCGTCCTCGCGGCTGAACACCTGCAGGTCCCGGACGATGAGGCGGATGCGCTCCGCGCCCTCCTGGGCCCCGCGCACGCTGGAGAGCGCGTCGCGCACCCCAGACGGAGGCTGCGCCCCTTCCGCCGCGAGGCTCGCCGCCAGATTCTTCCGGGCGGCCTCCAGGTTCAGCGCCAGGTAGGCCAGGGGGTTGTTGATTTCATGGCCCACGCCCGCGGCCAGCGTGCCCACGGCCGCCACGCGCTCGGCGGCCACCAGCCGCGCCTGCAGCTCCTTGGTCGCGGTGACGTCGCGGTGGGTCGCCACGAAGTGCGTCACGGCCTGGCCGTTGGCGCGCACCGGGGACAGCTGCATCTCGCTCCACACCCGCGTGCCGTCCGGCCGCGTCAGCACCACCTCCGCGCGCAGCGAACGCTCCTCGCGCAGCGCCTCCAACAGCCGCTGCCGGTCCCCGCCGTCCGCGGACGCCAGCAGCTCCCCGGGCGCCGCGCCGACGAGCTCCTCGCGCCGCCGGCCCACCAGCGCGCACAGGGCCTCGTTGACGAAGACGGTGTGAAGGCCGCCCGACTCGCGCACCTCGCAGATGAGCACGCCCTCGTGCACCGCGCGCACGGTGGTGGCCAACAACTCCAGCAACTCCACCGCCTGGCGGCGCTCCGCGCGCGCCGCCGCGAGCAGCAGGCCCGTCAGCGCGGTGATGCCGATGAAGAGCTGCAGCACCACCAGCCCCCGGTGCGGCAGGTCCACCGTGAAGAACGGGCCCAGCTCCCGCGCCGTGCCGGCGATGGCCGCCAGCGCGATGGAGAGCGAGGACAGCGCCGCCCCCCGCTGCCCGAAGCCCAGGGCCGCCCAGGCCATCAGCGGGAAGAGCAGGAACGTCATCGCGTGCGCCGCGCCGGAGCCCGGCCGAGGGAAGGCGAAGACGCCCACGCACACCATCACCGTCAGCGCCGTGAGCAGCAGCGCTTCCCACGAGCGCGCCATGCGCCGCGGCCTGCGCAAGAGCAGCACCGGTGTCACCAGCAGCATGCCCAGCAGGTCCGCCATCCACCACAGCCAGCCGGAAGCGCCCCACTGCTGGGCGGGCACCACCCCGCCCAGCACGAGCCCCAGCGTGCCCAGCCCAGAGCCCAGGAGCGCTCCCAGCCCCGCGCCCGCGCCCAGCCACACCACGTCGCGCACGCGGTGCAGCTCCCTCGCGCCCCCCATCCGTTGGAACAGCAGCGCCGGCAGCACCGCCTCCAGCGTGGAGCCCAGCACGACGGACAGCCCCACCCCCGGGGTCACCCCCATGGCGTACGCCACCGCGCCCGCGCCCAGCGCCACCGCGGGCCAGCGCGACACGCCCAGGAGCAGCAGCCCACCCAGGGCGACGCCCGACGGCAACCACACGGGACAGATGTGGCTCTGCTCCGCGGCCAGCGACAGGGCCACTCTCGCGGCCACCAGGTACACCGCCGCCAGCGCGAGGACCTCCACGAGGCCCCGGACCGGGAACGCCGCCACACGGGCCTGAGGACGACCTTGGATGATGAATCCCCCCGTCCCTTCCAGGCCGTGACACCAGGGCCGGAGGAACATGCGTCATGCTAGCGGGGACCGCAGTGCGTTGCACCCCATCCGCCAGGACGCCCGCCCGGCGGGCAGGCGGTGTCCGGCAGGGGATGCAATGGACACCCTTGGGGGCCGTAGGAAGGGGCAAGGAGGAACGAAATCCATGTCGCGTCCCGGTCTTGCTGCGCTGCTGTCGTTCTTCATCCCCGGCGTGGGGCAGATCTACAACGGTGACATCCTGCGCGGGGTCTTCTGGCTCATCATCACCCCCGGCTTCTGGCTGGGCACGGGCGGCATCCTCGGCTGGGTGTGCCACGTCATCGCCGCGGCCACCGCCTACAACCGCGCCGAGGACAAGGAGCGGATGAGATACGGCATGGGCTGGTCACGCGATTCCGGAGCTCGGGAGCCCGAACGAGCGCGGACATGAAAAAGGGGCCCACCGGCCCCTTGCCCACCGCCGCCCCGGTGCCCTCATGGGCCGGGGCGGTGTCGTTGCATCAACCTCAGGTGTTGAACGCGTCGGGCAACGGCTGCGGGCCCGGGATGATACCGGCGATGTCGGGATCTTCTTCGCCCGGCCCGCGAGTCGGACGCTGGTCCTTCTCGGTCTTGCGCCCGGCCTTCTTGGCGTCCTTCTCGCGCTGCTTCTGCGCGCGCGCCATCTCCTTCTGCCGCTTCGTGGACCTTCCCTGCATGGAACCTCCTGGAAAACATTGGCCGAAAAAGAGGCCCGGCCCCGTCAAGGCCGGACCTCGTGGATGCGTGAAGAGCAGCCGAGCCGGTAGGCTCAGCCGACCGGGCGGACGTTCTCCGCCTGGAGCCCCTTGGGGCCCTTCTTCACCTCGAACTCCACCTTCTGGCCCTCGGCCAGGGTGCGGAAGCCGTCCGACTGGATGGCCGTGTGATGGCAGAACACGTCCGGACCACCGCTGTCCTGCGTGATGAAACCAAAGCCCTTCGCATCATTGAACCACTTCACCGTACCACTTGCCATGATCTGCTTCCTTGTCCCACTGGCAACCCTGCGAAATCGCCGGACTGCCCGCCCCCATATTTTGGGGCGAAGACCGCGCCTTAACCCTGAACAGGCATGAAGTCGAGCCGGGAACCACTCCCGGTCTCCCTCACGCCGACGAAGGTAACAACCTCGATCTCGGGGTGAAACGCCTTCTCGGGGCGGTACATTTCCCGCTGGCTGACGCTCCAGGCAACCAGGGGTAACAGGTTTCGGGTCCGGCGGTGTTTTGGAATAGTTTCTACCCCCGAACACTTCCGCCTGGACGTGTCCTATCGTGGAGCCCGCCGTACCGCTCCACCCTGCCGTCCCCTCCCGTGAGGCGTCCCTCCCAGTGACAAACCCGACCCGTGTGACCTTTGGCCAGCGCGATGCCTCCTTCGCGGAAGACCTGAAGCGGCGCGTCTCCGAGTACTTCGAGACCCGGAACCTCTCGCAGCGGGCCAACAAGGCCATGTACGTGAAGGCCCTCTCCATCATGGGCTTCACGGGGGGCGTCTACGGCCTGCTGCTCAGCGGCCACTTCAACGCCTGGGGCATGCTGGGCCTGGCGGTGCTGATGGGCGTGGCCATCGCGGGCATCGGCTTCTGCATCGGCCATGACGGCGTGCACGGCTCCTACAGCGACGACGCGCGGGCGAACGCGGTGGTGGGCCTCGCGTTCGACGTCATCGGGGCGAACAGCTACATGTGGCGCATCACCCACAACGTCCTCCACCACACCTACACCAACATCCAGGGCATGGACGAGGACCTGACGGTGAGCCCGCAGCTGCGGCTGTCGCCGCACAGCGAGTGGAAGGCGTACCACCGCTTCCAGCACCTGTACGCGTTCGTGGCCTACTCGCTGACCACCGTCTTCTGGGTGTTCGCCAAGGACTACAAGTACTTCTTCCAGAAGGACCTGGGCCCCTACAAGGACAAGAAGCACGCGCCGGCCGAGTGGGCCCGCCTGATTGCGATGAAGGCCGTGTACTACGGCTGGACGCTGGTGATTCCGTGGCTGGTGCTGGACGTGACCTGGTGGCAGTTCGTGGTGGGGCAGCTGGCCATGCACATGACGGCGGGCTTCATCCTGGGCATCGTCTTCCAGTTGGCCCACGTGGTGGAGGACGCGGAGTTCCCCCTGCCTGACACGGAGGGCAAGGTGGAGGACGCGTGGATGGTGCACCAGCTGCGCACCACCGCGAACTTCGCCCGCAAGAACCGCCTGCTGAGCTGGTACGTGGGCGGGCTCAACTTCCAGGTGGAGCACCACCTGTTCCCCAAGGTGTGCAGCATCCACTACCCGGCCCTGAGCGAAATCGTGCAGGCCACCGCCCACGAGCACGGCCTGCCCTACATCGAGGCGAAGACCTTCCGCAGCGCCGTGGCGTCGCACTACCGGATGCTCAAGATGCTGAGCCGCCCGCCCGCGGTGGACGCAGCCGCGGAGCAGTCCAAGTCGAACCTCGCCGTGGCCGCCTGATCCACGAAGCCACCTTGCGGTAACCCAGGGGCCGTTCTCCTTACGCTCACGCGAAGGAGGCGGCCCCTTCCGCTTTCTCAGGGGGCCGCGGTCCGGAGCGCGGCCAGCAGCTCGCCCGCCGAGGAGACCACCGCGCGAGCCCCGTGCGCGTGCAGCTCCTCCGCCGTGCGGAAGCCCCAGGTGACGCCCACGCCGTACATGCCCGCGGCCTTCGCGGTGTCCATGTCCACGGAGGTGTCCCCCACGAAGCCGCACGCGTCCGGCGCCACGCCCAGCTCCGCCGCCAGGGCCAGCGCCGCGGTGGGGTCCGGCTTGCGCGGGATGCCCGGCCGCTCGCCGTATACGGCCGTGAACGTCACCCCCGGCAGGAGCCGCGCCGCCAGCCGCTTCACGAAGTCGTCGGACTTGTTGCTGAGCACGCCCAGCCGGATGCCTTCCGCCGCCAGCTCCGCGAGCGCGGCCTCCACGCCCGGGTAGGCGCACGTCCGGTCGAACAGGTGGGTGTCGTAGTAGGCGTGGTAGGTGGCCAGCACCTGCCCCTGGAGCGCGGCCGGCGCGCTGGCCGTGGCCCGCTCCGCGAGCTTCGCCACGCCCTCCCCCACGAAGCGCAGGTAGGCGGCCTCCGGGTGCGGCGGCAGGCCGTGCTGCGTGAGCGCGTGGTTCATCGCCGTGGCGATGTCCCCCAGCGAGTCCACCAGCGTCCCATCCAGGTCGAAGAGCACGGCGCGCAGGCGCATGACGGCGGAGAGCCTTTCTTTGCAAAAACGCGAACGCCCCGACCCATGCAGGGTCAGGGCGTCTTTTGTAAAGCGCGGATCCCGGAACCGGCCGGGATCCGCCGCGAAGCTTTGTTACGGGGCGGCGGCGGCGGTCTTCTCACCGGCCGCGGCGCCACCGGCCTGGATGACGGCGAAGTTGATGTTGTTGTAGCCGGCCGTGGCGCAGCTGAACATCACCCGCTTGATGACCTTGAACTGAACGTCCTTGTTGGCCTGGATGTTGACGTCACCCTTGAAGGTTTCGCCACCGCCGGCCATGGAGTGCAGGTCCTCGAACTGCTTCTTCATGTCCCGCAGCTTCTCTTCCAGCGCGGGGATGTTGAGGTACTCGTCCTTGGTGAGGTCCTCCACCCGGCCCACGATGGTGCCCGACACGCTGACCTGGTCGTTGGACACCATCACCACCGGGTGCATCTCCACTTCCTTCACGTTGACGGCTTCGGGAAGGACGATGTCCTTGGTCATCATCAGCACCTCGCCCGTCGCGGAGAAGTTCGCGATGAGGAAGAGCACGATGATGACGAACATGTCGACGAGTGGGGTGATGAGCAGGTCCGCGTTGCCGTTCTTCTTGCCGTGACCGCCGTGGCCGAAGACCTTGGAGTGCTCCAGCCGCTTGCCGTACCGCTTACCGGGAACCTTGATGCCCATGGCTTGGGTGCTCTCCTGTTAGCCCATCGCCGCGGAGACCGACACCTGGGGCAACCCGGAGCCGATGCACTCGTCGATGATGCGGACCAGGTCCTCGTAGCGGACCAGGTCCTCGGTCTGAAGGGTGATGGCGGACTGGTCCGGCAGCTGCGCCTTCAACTCCTTGAAGCGCGCCACCAGCTTGGTCAGGTCCGGCCGGCCCTTGTCATCCCGGGTGAGGGGAATGGGGTCGAAGGAGCTCTGGTCGGCGGTGAGGCGCATCTCCGTGGCGGACACCAGGAGGGTGAGCTGGACCGTCTTGGTCTTCTCCTCCTCCTGCTGTTCGTCCGTGGAGGCCCCGCCGGCCTGCGACACCTGGAGACGGCCAATCTGGGTCCAGACCGCCGTCATGATGAGGAAGCTGATGGTCACTGCCATCAGGTCGATGAAGGGCACCATGTTGATGGCGGTATCGAGCGGCTTCTTGCCACCCTTCCCACCTGTGCCCAGGTCCATTCCGCCGGCCATGGCGACTACCTCCCTGCTCTACCGCGCTCTTCGCGCACGAACGACGTTCAAGAAGACTCTGGGAACGGACGCGCCTGTCTGGGTCCACCACTTCGGGGCTACCAGACAGCGCGCCGGTACATCCGGTTCCAAACCGGCGCTGCCGTGAGGAGAACTACTCCTCGGCGTGCGCGTGGGCGGACGCGGGGATGTTCAGGTTCTTGAACTTGTCGCGGTTGGCCACGATGAGGTTCAGCACGGAGACGCTGGTCTCGTTGATGTCGTTGATGAGGCCCTGGGTGCGGCCCATCAGCACGGAGAAGGCGATCAGCGCCGGGATGGCCGTGAGCAGACCGAAGCCCGTGCAGTTCATGGCTTCCGAGATGCCGTTCGCCAGAATGGTCGCCTTGTCGGCCGGGTTCACGTTCGCCACGGCCTCGAAGCAGGTGATGAGACCGTTCACCGTGCCCAGGAGGCCGGCGAGCATCGCCGCGTTGCCGAGCATCGCCAGGTAGCCCGTACGAGCCTCCAGGCGGGGCGTCTCACGCAGGCTGGCCTCGTCGAGCGCCGCCTGGACCTCTTCCTGGCCCTTCGGCACGTTCATCAGACCGGCCTTGATGACGTTGGTCAGCGGCGTGTTCTTCTGGCCGGCCACGTAGTTGATGGCCTTGTCCAGGTCGCCCGCGTAGATGTGCTTCTTCAGGCCGCGCAGGAAGCCTTCCTTGTTGATGGAGGCCTTGCCGAACAGGACGATGCTGCGCTCGATGATGATGGAGAGCGCGACCACCAGGCAGACCGCGATGGGGTACATGCCGGCCTGACCGGATTCCCAGCGGCGCCCCAGCTCCTGCAGGAAGGTCTCATTGCTTCCGCCGGCGTTGGCGAGAACGGACAGATTGGCTACGAACCCCAGGTTCATCACGGAAAGCCTCCAGATGGGCGGCGCGGCGCGCGCTTGCGAGCCGTTCCGCACTGCTACCGGCCGGGTGGACATCCACCCAGGTCAGCAGCAGGAATTTTGGATCACGGTGGCGCCGAGTCTAGGAACCGCTCCCAGGCGTGTCAAGGCAGGCACCCTCAGCGTTAGTTACTGAAATCTCACAGGAATTTTGCGTTGGCTCGCGGCTTGCCAAGTCGCTCCACAGGGCAAGTACCAGGCCCTTTCCAGCGGCTTGCGCAACAGGCGTGCCAGCGATTTGGGCACCTTCGGGTGACGTGTTAGGCGGGGAAACCATGGCCAGGAAGCGCATTGGTGAGCTGCTCGTGGAGCGCGGCGCGATCACCCCGGAGCAGTTGGAGGCGGGGCTCGCGGCGCAGCGGCAGACGCGGCAGCGGTTGGGCGTGACGCTCATCGGTCAGGGCGCCATCACGGAGGCCACGCTCGCGCAGGCGCTGAGCGAGGCGCTGGGGATGCCGCAGGTGGACCTGGCGGCGATCACCCCGGACTGGGCGGCGGTGCACCTGCTGCGCGCGCGCTTCTGCGAACAGCACGACCTGTTCCCCTACGCGTTGGAGAGCGTGGGCGGCAAGCGCCAGCTGGTGGTGGCCATGGCTGATCCGCTGAACATCACAGCCATTGAAGAGATTGAGTTCACCAGCGGACTGAAGGTCAGCGGCCGGGTGACGGCGCTGTCCGCGGTGCGCGGCGCCATCCTGCGCTACTACCACAAGGTCCCCGTGGCCACGGGTCCCCGCCCCGCTCCGGCGCGTCCGCCCGCAAGGGCCGCTCCGGCGCCCGCGCGGCCGGCCGTGGTGGAGGACGACGAGGAGGTCATCGTCGGCGAGGAGCTGCCCGCGTCGGAGAAGACGCAGCGCACGTCGTTGGCGGACCTCATCCGCGAGCGCGAGGAGCAGGCGAAGCGCAAGCGCGGCGGCGCGGTGGACAAGGGCAAGCCGCGGGCTCCGGCGTCCGGTGGGGGCGGCGTGCTGGACGACCTGGACTACCTCTTCGGCCAGGCGGCGCGCGAGGAGCCGGACCGGCTGGAGGAGCTGGAGCGCCGCTTCTGGGCGCTGATGCGCATCATGGCGCGCAAGGGCCTGCTCACGAACGAGGAGTTCCGGCGCGAGCTGGACGACGAGAGCGGCGAGGGCTGAAGCGCCCCGCACCGCTCGCGCTCAATCCGCGGCCAGGGGCAGCCGCACCGTGAAGGTGGTGCCCTGCCCCAGCGTGCTCTCCACGGTGAGGCGTCCGCCGTGGTTCTCCACGATGCCCTGGCAGATGGACAGGCCCAGGCCGGTGCCGCGCCCTTCGGGCTTGGTGGTGAAGAAGGGCTCGAAGATGCGCGACAGGTTGCGCTGCTCGATGCCGGTGCCGGTGTCGCGCACGCGCACCACCGCCTCCGGGCCCTCCTGAAGCGTGGACAGGTACACCTCTCCGCCGGGCTGCATGGCGTGGCAGGCGTTGGTGATGAGGTTGACGAACACCTGCACCAAGTTGGCCCGCACGGCGGCCAGGGGCGGCACGTCGCTCGCGTATTCGCGCTGCACGCTGACGCGGGCCTGGGAGACGACGTGCTCGCAGAAGCCCACCGCCATGTCCACGACGGCGTTGAGTGACACGCGCTCCGGCCGGTCCTGCGCGGGCCGCGCGTAGCTCACCAGGTCGCGGGTGAAGCGCAGGATGCGGTGGCTGCTCTCCAGGATCTTCTTCAGCTTCTCCTGGTCCGCGGGGTTCGCGCCCGGCGTCATCCGCGAGCGCTGCAGGAGCGCGTCCGCGTAGGTGGCCACCGCCGTCATCGGGTTGTTGATTTCATGCACCACGCTGGCCGCGAGCTGCCCGATGGAGGCCAGCTTCTCCGCGTGGATGATGCGCTTCTCCAGCTCCTTCACCACCGTGACGTCCTGGCCGATGGCGATGACGCCCTCCACTTCACCCGGCTGGGTTTGCATGGAGGAGGTGGCGAAGGACACGCGCACCTCGCCGCCGTCGCGGGTGAGCAGGCGCGTCTCGAAGTTGTTCACGGACTCGCCGCGCATGGCCGCCGCCAGCACGGGCGCCAGCCGCAGCTGCTCGCTGTCCGCCACCAGCGAGGACAAATCCCGCCCCAGCACCTGCTCCTTGGTGAGGCCGGTGAGCGCGCTCAGCGCCTGATTGAAGACCACCACCTGCTTGTCCCGGTTCACCACCAGGATGAGCGCGTTGGCCTTCTCCAGCAGCTCCTCCAGGTACTTGCGCACGAACGTCAGCTCGTCGATGAGCTTCGCGTTCTTCACCGCGACGGCGACCTGGCTGGCCAACTGGAGCAGCACGCGCTCGTCGTGCGCGGGGTCCGCGTCCAGGCCCTCCGGGTACTCCATGTTGATGGCGCCGAAGAGCTGGCCGCTCGCGACCAGCGGGGCGCTTACCCCGCGGGTGCTGCCGTGGAAGAGCAGCGGCACCTCTTCGGAGATGGTCACCCGCCCCTGGGGCAGCGCCGTCAGCGTGAGGTTGGTCTTCTCCACCGAGCGCTGGAAGAGGACCAGCGGTTCGTGCGCGCCCTCCTTGAGGCGGCCTTCCGCGTAGAGCGACGTGAGGCCTCCGGTGCGCGCGTCCACGATGCGGATGCAGAAGGAACGGCCGGGGAAGAGCTCCTTCACGCCGCGCGCCACCGCGGCCACCAGTTCCTCCTCGCCGCCGGCTTCCGCCACGCTGCGGCCCAGGTCCAGGAGCACGCCTTCGGTGCGCGCCTGCTCCAGGAGGGCCCGCTCCGCCACCACCAGGCGGCCGCTGATGATTTCGGTGTCCACGCGGGCGCGCACCGCCACGGTGTCCGCCCGGCGCGACAGGGTGAGCACCAGCGACGTGCCGCTCTGGAGCACGAGGTCGAACTCGTGGGACTGCCCGTCCTCCGGCGCGACGGCGCTCGCCAGGGCCTCGGCCACCAGGTCCACGCTGATTTCGTGCATGGCGCAGAAGCGGCGCAGCGCGGGGTTCACGGCCGCGATGCGCAGGGACACGTCGCAGACGGCGGCGGGCTCGTCCAGCGCGTCGAAGAAGGCCTGGAAGGCGTCGGGGGCCAGATTTCCGGACGGACGCACGGCGCGGACCTCACTCTTCATGGGAGCTGGCCTTGTCGAGGTCGAGGATCTGCTGCGTCCCCACGTACGACTTCGTCTCGTAGCGGGTGATCTTTCCAATCTTCCGGACGATCTCCGCCATGCGCTCCGCCTCGCGGTAGATGATGTCCACCGGCCTCCAGGCGAAGTCCTCCTCCTTGAGCTTGCGCTTGAGCAGCTCCGCGTAGCCCATCACGGAGGTGAGGGGCTGGTTGAGCTCGTGGGCCGCGGTGCCTGCGAGCGCGACGATGACGGCGTTCTTCTCGCTCTCCTCCAGCCGCGTCTCCACGTCGGACAGCTTGCGCTCCAGCTGCATCCGGTCCCGGAGATCCGTGAAGATGCCCACGGTGAAGGACTCGCGGCCGCCCTCGTAGACGATGGAGGCCGTCATGTTCACGGGCACGCGCTCACCAGAGCGGTGCATCAGCTCCTGGCGCGTGAGTGACAGCCGGCCCTTGCCACCCATGTCGGGCCCGCGCAGCTGGACCATGATGCGTTGGGCGACGCCGGGCGGGTAGAGCTGGAGCGCGTTGAGCTTCTCCTGGGCCTCCTGCGCGGTGTAGCCGCACATGGCCTCCGCGCCCTTGTTGAAGAGGATGATGCGCCCCTTCAGGTCGGCCGCGATGATGGCGTCCACCGACGAGTCGATGAGCCGCTCCAGGAAGTCCTTCGTGTTGCGCAGCTCGTCCTCCAGCTTGCGAGCGTGCGTCACGTCGCGGAAGGACAGGATGGTGGCCGCGTCCTCGTCGCGCAGCGGCGCCGCGGACATGGACAGCGTGAGGCAGCGGCCCGCGGGCGTGCGCACCACCACGTCCACGCCCATGCGCGCCTCGCCACGCGACGCGGACGTCACCAGCTCCATCAGCACGCCGTCGTCCACCGGCTGGGTGATTTGATTCAGGTGCTTGCCCCGCGCCTCGCCAGCGGTCGTGTCCAGCATCTGCGCGCCGGCGGGGTTGAGCGACAGCACTGCGGCCTCGTCATCGAGGATGGCCACGCCCTCGCTCACGTGGGCGAAGAAGAGCTGGTAGGGCTTGAAGGACGCGGCCTTCTCCTCCGCCGCCAGCCGCGCCGTCTGCACGGACTGGAGCACCGACGCGCTCCGCAGCGCCACCGCCGTCGCGTGGGCCACCGTGGTGAGGAAGTCGATTTCACGGGTGCTGAAGGCCCGCCTGCGCCCGGCCGCGCGGAGCAGCAGCACGCCGCGCACCTGGCCGCGGATGGGCAGGGGCAGCGCGGCGATGGCGTGGATGCCTCGCGCGGCCACGGCCCGACGCTCCAGGTCGCCCAGCAGCGGGTGGGTGGCGGCCTCCTGCATGACCACGGGCTTGCCGGTGCGCACCACCTCGCGGATTTCCGGGTAGCGCGCCAGGTCGATGCGCAGGTCCTTCATGCCCGGGTCGTCGCTGGCGGCGACGATGACGCCTTCGTCCACGCCGCCGCCCACCATCACCAGCGTGGCGCGCGCGATGTCCAGCTGCTCCGCCAGACGCCGCGTCACGCCGTGCAGGAGCGCTTCCACGTCGGAGCTCTCCGCGTAGTCAGCGGTGAGTTCCAGCAGCAGCGCCAGGTCCGTCTGGCTGCGGGCCTGCTCCTCACGCTCGCGGTGGCGTTCCGCGGCGCGCTGCAGGCGCCAGGTGAGTTCGTGCGGAAGGCTCTGGTGGGTGACGATGTCCGCGGGGCGCAGCGTGTCCACGGCGGCGAAGCCACGCGGCTCCGGGGACACCACCGCGAGGAGCGTGAGGTGCGGCCCGTTGTGGGACGTGAGCAACTCCACCACCGCGGGGCCGCAGCCGGGGGCGGTGAGGTCCACCAGCGCCAGGGCGGCGTCGTCCGGGTCGTCCACCACGCGCAGGCCCGCGCGCTCGGCGGCGGCGTTCAGGGGTTCTCGAGCCACCGACCCTGGGGGGACCAGGACGATGCCGAAGGCGGGTTCCGACGGGGCCGACACGGGGCGCTGGACTCCGGAGCGAGGGGCCCCGGAGTCTACACAACCCCCGGGGTCAGGGGCAGCCTGACTCGAAGGCACCCTGGTCCGGCGCCGAGCCGCAGAAGGGCAGGCCCAGGGACAGGCCCGCTTCGCGCGCGGGGGACTGCGTGGAGAGCTGGTAGTCGTCCGAGCCCGTGTCCACGAAGCCGGGCGCGCGCTCCTGGGAGCGCTTGTCCAGGCCGGCCTTCGTGCGCCAGTCCGCCAGGCCCAGGGTGGCACCCTCCAGGTTGAACACCGCCGCGCCACTGCTCCGGAAGTACAGGTTGCCGTCCACCACCGCGCCGCTCCGGCCCGCGCCGCCGCGAGCGGCAATGCCACAGCCGGCGAAGATGTTGTTGCGCACATCCAGGCCCTGGCTCGCGCCGTTGGAGCCCGTGCCGAAGATGAGGCACGCGCCGCTCAGGTTCCACACGGTGTTGTGCTGCACCTTCACGTCCACGGACGCGTCGATGCGGATGCCGGTGCCTTCTTCTCCGTCCGCCTCGCCCAGGCCGTCGTGGATGAGGTTGCGGCGAAGGATGACGCGCGTGGGGGGCGCGCCCTCGCGGTTGCCGCCAATCTGGATGGCGCGCGCGTTGGCGTAGAAGACGTTGTCCTCCAGCGTGACGTCGGACGGGGACATGTGGACGATGATGCCCTCGCCCGCGGAGGTGGACACCTCACGGTGGTTGTAGATGGTGTTGCCGCGCAGCGTGACGCGGGTGCACGTCTTGATGTCCGCGCCGTTCTCCCGATTGTCGTGGAGCTGGTTGTCCTCCACGAGCAGGTTGTCGAACGGCGTGCCTGGATGGGTGGCGCCACCCTCCGGCCCCAGGCACTGCACCCCGTCGCCGGAGTTGTGGTGGATGTCATTGCCGCGCACCACCACGTTGCTCGCGGAGGTCTGCACACAGACGCCGTGGCTGTCCACGTCGCCCTTGTCGAAGTGGGAGATGTCGTTGTCCTCGATGAGGACGTCGTGCGCCTTCTCCGTCACGTAGACGCCCGCGCCCTCCGTGCCGTTCTTCAGGATGCTGTCCCGGAGCACGCCGTGGTGCGCGCCCGCGCCACGCCACATCACCGCGAAGGTGGACTCGCCGCCCACGTCCACCGTGAGCCCCTGGATGTTCCAGTACGCCCCGCTCACGTCCACCAGCGCCGTCTCGCCAATGGAGCCGCCCTTGAGGATGGCCGTGGCGCCCGGTGCGGCCCTCAGCGTCAGCGGCTTGTCCGCCGTGCCCTGCCGCTCCGTCAGCGGCACGTGTTCGCGCCAGGTGCCGGACTTGAGGAACACCGCCTCGCCGGGCTTCACCAGGGACAGGGCTCGCGCCACCGTGCGCAGGGGCAGCGCTTCCGTGCCCGCAGCGGAGTCATTGCCGCTGGGAGAGACCCAGAGCACGCGCGTGTATTGCGGCTCGGCGGGCGGCGGTGGTTCGGGCTCCTGGGGCTCCTCCGTGGGCGGTGGGTCCACTGGATCCGTGGGGGGGGTGCCGCCGTCCGTGGCGACGCCTCCGTCCTCGTCAGGGGATGTGCCCGCGTCGGCCGGAGTCTGGGGCCGCCCAGGCGGAGTGATGATGGGTGGACCGGATGTGCCCGGAGGTGTGGCTGTCGCGGGCGCGGGCTCGACCTTGCCGGTACAGCCGACGGTGCCCGCGAGCATCCCGGTGGCACAGACGATGGTCGTCAGGGTCTGGCGGAAGCGCATGTGGACTCCTCGTAGGGGTTCACGGCGCGGGGTGCGCTCGCGGGGTCGGCGGGCAACGGGAACATGCGTGCCGGGCATTCCCCGTCAGCCGTGGGCATCACCGCCGCCCGGTCGCAGGGCAGACGAGCAGGAATGTGAATCCACGCGGTTGGGCCTGGCGACAGGGGCCCGCGGATGTGCCGGAGGGTGGGCACCGCGCGCAGGACGGGCTTCAAGGCTCCTACCGCGAGGCCCCGTCCCAAGAGCGCAACAAGTTCCGCCGCCGGCCCCGTCCCAGCCACTGCCCGGAGGGGCGACGCGAGCGCCCGGGAAACACGCAGGCCGTGTCCCCCGGCAGGAGGAACACGACCCGGACGCGACGGCGGAGGACGGCTTCAGGGTGAGGTGGAGTCCTGGGCCTTCCGACCGAGGAGCGCGTCCAGTTCCCCGCGTGCCTCCAGGTCGTACAGGTCATCGCAGCCACCGACGTGGCGGCCCGCGATGAAGATCTGCGGCACGGTCTGACGGCCGCAGCGCCGCAGCATCTCCTTGTGACGCTCTTCGTCCGCGGCGACGTCGACCTTCTGGAACTCGCAGCCCTTCTCGTTGAGCAGGTCCATGGCCTGCCGCGAATAGGGGCAGGTGCGCTTCATGTAGACGACGACCTCGAGCATCACGACCTCCTGCATCAAAGGGTGGGGACTCCATCCACGGTCCGCAACCCGGCACGAGGGCGCTCACGCCCCTGTCCGTTCTCCACGAACAACATCCCCGTGCCTCGCATGGGATGGCATCCCTCCCCTCAAACGGGTGCCCGTCCGGGGTGGAGTGGACAGGTCGCAAGAGGGGAGCGGCGGGAACGGGCGTGCTAGGTAGGAGTCATGTCTCCCCGACGCCCCGAAATCCTCGCCCCCGCTGGTGACCTGGAGTCGTTGCGTGCCGCCCTGGCCAGTGGCGCTGACGCCGTCTACTTCGGGCTCGATGAAGGCTTCAACGCGCGAGCCCGTGCGGAGAACTTCTCGCTCGAGCGGTTGGCTGAGACGGTGGGGCTCATCCACCGGGCCGGCGCGCGCGCCTACGTGACGCTGAACACGCTGGTGTTCGAGCCGGAGCTGCCGGTGGTGGAGCACCTGCTGCGCGGCGTGGCGAAGGCTGGGGTGGACGCGCTCATCGTGCAGGACCCGGCGGTGGCGCTGCTGGCGCGAGCCATCTGCCCGCAGCTGGAGCTGCACGCCTCCACGCAGATGACGCTGTCCAGCGCGGAAGGGGCGCGGTTCGCCACGGGCCTGGGTTTCACGCGCATGGTGGTGCCGCGCGAGCTGTCGGTGGCGGAGATCCGCCGGCTGGCGTCGCAGACGGACATCGAGCTGGAGGTCTTCATCCACGGCGCGCTCTGCATGTCGTGGAGCGGTCAATGCCTCACGAGCGAAGCGTGGGGCGGACGGTCCGCGAACCGGGGCCAGTGCGCGCAATCGTGCCGGCTGCCGTACGACCTGGTGGTGGACGGCGAGACGCGCGACCTGGGCGAGGTGAAGTACCTGCTCAGCCCCAAGGACCTGGCGGGCGTGCGCGCGGTGCCGGAGCTGGCGGACATCGGCGTGCACAGCCTGAAGATTGAAGGCCGGCTCAAGGGTCCGGCATACGTCTCCAGCACGGTGCAGGGTTATCGCCGCTGGTTGGACGGCGTGATGGCGGGCAAGCCCGACAGCGCGCGGCTGGCGAAGGACCTGGCGGAGATGGCGCTGTCGTACAGCCGAGGGTTCTCTCACGGCTTCCTGGCGGGCTCCGACCACCAGACGCTGGTGGAGGGTCGCTTCCCGAAGCACCGCGGGCTGTACCTGGGCCGGGTGCATGCGGTGGCTGGCAAGGACGTGCTCGTGGTGCCGGACGACCGGCCGTGGACGGGCGCGCTGGGTCTTGGCGACGAGCGCCCGGAGGCCCCTGCGGGCAACGTGTCCGCGCCGCTCACGGGCGAGCCCGACCCCGCGGATGTGGATCCGCGTCCGGGCATGGGCGTGGTGTTCGACGCGGGAGCGCCGGAAGACAAGCACGAGCCGGGCGGTCCCATCTTCCGAGTGGAGCGCGAGGGCGACGCGTGGGTGCTGGGCTTCGGCCACCCGGGTCCGGATCTGGGCCGCGTGGCGCCGGGGCAGCGTGTGTGGCTGAACAGCGATCCGGCGCTCGCTCGGCGCACGGGAGATCTGCTGGCGGAGGGTGAGCCCGAGGGCCGCATCCCGCTGTCACTGGTGGTGTCCGGCGCGGAGGGCACGCCGCTGCGCGTGCGGATGAGCACCGGGCGGTTCACGCGTGAGGCGGTGGGTACGACGGTCCTCGCGCCGTCGAGGGGCGCGGGCGTGGACGCGGCGCTGCTCAAGGACAAGCTGGCCGCGCTGGGCGGCACTTCGTTCCACCTGGCGGAGCTGGATGCGTCTGGATTGGCGCCGGGGCTGCACCTGCCGGTGTCGGAGCTGAAGGCGCTGCGGCGACAGCTGGTGGCGGAGCTGACGGCTGACGTCGAGCGTGGCCCCGCGCGGACCGTGAGCACGGAGGCGGTGGAGGCCGGCGTGCGTCAGGACCTGCTGGGGAAGGTGGCTTCGCGACCGGCGGAGGATGCACCCCGGTTGCTGCCGCTGTGCCGCAACGACGCGCAGCTGGAGGCGGTCATCGCCGCGGGCCTGCGCGAGGTGGAGTTGGATTGGATGGAGATGGTGGGGCTCCAGAAGGCAGTGGAGCGGGCTCGCGCGGCGGGGCTGCGCGTCACCATCGCCACGGTGCGCGTGCAGAAGCCCGGCGAGGAGGGCTACGACACGCGCCTGGACCGGCTGCGCCCGGACGCGGTGCTGGTGCGCCACTGGGGCGCGATGATGCACTTCCTGGAGCAGCCGGCGGGGGCTTCGCGGCCGGTGCTGCACGGAGACTTCTCGCTGAACGTCACGAACTCGCTGACGGCGGCGCACCTGTTGAGCCTGGGGCTGGACACGCTGACGGTGTCGCACGACCTGGATTCAGAGCAGCTCTTCGCACTGCTGGAGCAGGCGCCGGCGCACCGGTTCGCGGTGGCGCTGCACCACCACATCGCGACGTTCCACACGGAGCACTGCGTGTATTCACACACGCTGTCCAACGGGCGCGACTACAAGACCTGTGGACGGCCGTGTGAGAAGCACGCCATCGCGCTGAAGGACCGGTTGGGATTGGAGCACCCGGTCATCGTGGACGTGGGGTGCCGCAACACGGTGTTCAACGCGCAGGCGCAGAGCGCGGCGTCACTGGTGCCCCGGCTGCTGGAGCGCGGCGTGCGACGCTTCCGCGTGGAGTTCGTGCGAGAGACGCGCGAGGAGGCCACGCGGGTGCTGGGCGCGTATCAGGAACTGCTCGCGGGCCGGCTGTCGCCCGCGGAGGCGGTGAAGCGCGCCGCGGTGCACGAGCAGTTCGGCGTCACGCGAGGCACGATGCAGGTGCTCAAGCACCCGGCGACGAACGCCCGCTGAAACACGGTGTGAGCAGGGCTCCTGCTTCGAGCCCTGCCCCTTTTGTTCGTTCAGGCGATGTGGAGCACGTCCCCGTGGGACGAAGCACTCCGCAGCCACTTCATGCGCACGAGGACGAACAGCAGCGTCATCGCGGCGAACCACTTCCAGTGGGTGGGGTCGATGCCATCCCCTTCCCGCGCGACAGGCTCCACCAGCATGGCCTCGCTGATGAGGATCGCCATGCCGAGCAGCAGCGGTCCGATGAAGGCCACCGCCACGCAGCCCCAGGTCAGAAGGTCACGGAAGGCCGAGACGGAGCTCCGGGACGACGGTGCCATCAGGCCCAGGACGTCATGGCCGTCGCGGGCTCCGCGCCGCAACCATCGCAGCAGCAGGAACACCACCACCGGCGAGAGCCAGAGTGCGTAGAAGAACCCTACCGTCGGCGGCGGTGGACCACAGACATCCGCGAGCGTGAACTGCATGGGGCACCCTCCTGTCGCTGAAGCGGAACAGAACCAGGAGGCGGGTTCAAGCCGACCACGGTCCGCAGATCCTCTACCGCGTTCAGGCCGCGGCCGCGGACGGGGGCTCGGCCTTGGTGGTCACGAGGTTCACCGGCTCACCGTCCTCGCCCAGCACCACTGGCGCGATGCCCAGCTTGCGCTCCACCAGCGCGTGCCCCAGGTAGACGAGCGGCGTCAGGCCAATGGCCACCAGCAGCTTCACCGCGTACGAGGTGAAGATGATCCGGAAGATGACCTCCCGTGGCAGCACGCCCGTCCAGGCGATGAACTGCACCACCACCGTGTCGATGAGCTGCGACACCACCGTGGAGCCCGTGGCCCGCAGCCACAGCATCCGGTTGTTCGTCACCCGCTTGAGCAGGTTGAACACCGAGATGTCCAGGAACTGCGCCACCAGGTACGCCACCATCGACGCCGCCAGGATGCGCTGCGAACCGCCGAAGACGTTGTTGAACGACGACGCCACCGTGCCGCTGTAGTCCTTGGCCTCCGTCATTGGCGCCCACGGAATCTGGCCCGCCAGCGCGACAATCACGAACGTGAAGATGGCCATGACAAAGCCCACCCACGTCACGAACCGCGCGACCTTCTTGCCGTAGAACTCGTTGAGGATGTCCGTCAGCAGGAACGTCACCGGGAACGGCAACATCCCCACCGACATCACCGCCACCACCGGGCCCAGGTGCACCTCGAACAGCTTCACCCCGATGATGTCGCCCACCACCAGCGAGGTGATGAACAGCCCCGCGAGCACCACGAAAAGCTGAATCCGCCGGTCCAGGATCATCCGTTGCGTCCTTCAAGAACGAGGCGCCTCTACAGCTAGCATACCCTCCCGCCCCCGTCGCTTGGACGCCCGGGGCCTATTCGGGCAGGTAGTACAGCGTGCCCGCCCCTACCGGCGCGGCCTCTCCGGAAGCGCCCCCCTCGGAGAGCACCAGGCGCGGCCGGTACACTCCCAGCACTGTCTGCTCGGTCGCCGTCGGGTTGTCGTAGCCGTGCCCGAAGACCTCCGGTCCGCTGAACGCCATCCCCCGCCCCACCGGCTGCCCCTGCAGCACCAGCCCCGCGCCCAGCACCAGCTCCATTCCTTCCGTGTGGCCGTCCGCGCGCGGCGGGATGCTCCCTCCCGGATCCACCCGCAGCCGGTACACCCCATAGGTCGCTCCTTCGTGGATGACGTCCACGTGACCGAAGGGCTTCGCCTCCGTCCGGTACACCATCTCCTCCGCGGTGCGGTGCACCTGGAGCGACGGGATGGCCCACCCCGTCAGCGCCTCCGGCTTGGTGACCCGCACCGTGGCCGCGTGCAACAGCGCGTGCGGCGCGGCGTCCGTGGGCGGCGCCAGGAGATAGCGGCACACCGCCTCCGCCGCGGACTCCAACAACTCGAAGCGGCACGCATCCAGGAGGAAGCGCAGCTCGCCGGCCAGGCGCCCGTAGTGCACGGTGTTCGCCAGCCTCCCGCCCACCGCCGCCTGCCTCGCGTCCAGGAAGAGCGCCACGTCCAGCCGCAGGGGCTGCGGCGTCACGCGCTCGCGGTTGTAGAGGCCCACGATGACGTCCACCGTGAGCCCACGCAGCTCCATCACGTCCAGCGGACGGCCCTGGGCGTCAGTGACCACGGGGTGCATCCACACGGGTTCATGGCTCACAGCTGCGCGCTCCTTCCGCCATCCACGGCGATGACCTGCCCGGTGAGGTACGGCGCCTCGCGCGCAAGGAACACCACCGTGCGCGCCACGTCCTCCACGCTGCCCTCGCGGCCCATGGGCACGCGGTCGAGCACTTCCTTCCGCGCGGCTTCGTCGAAGTGCTCCGGGAAGGCCACCACGCCCGGCGAGATGGCGTTGACTCGCACGTGCGGCGCCAGCTCCACCGCCAACGCTCGCGTCAGCATCACGAGCCCTGCCTTGCTCACCGAATAGTGCGAGTAGTGGCTCACCGCCCGCTCCCCGCCGATGTCCGTGAGGTGCACCACCAGCGGGTCCTTCCCCGCGCGCAGCGACGGCAGCAGCGCCTGCGTGAGGAAGAAGGGCGCGTCCACGTTCACGGCGAGCATGCGGCGGTACTGCTCGCGCGTCACGGCTTCGAAGTCCACGCGTTCGTAGAGCCCCGCGTTGTGGACGACCACGTCCAGCGCGGGGTGCGCCTCCCGGACCCGAGCGCCCAGCGCGTCCACGGCCTGCGCGTCGGAGAGGTCGCCGCTGTACAGCGTGACGCCGCGGCCCAGCTCCCGCAGCTCTTGCGCCAGTGCTTCCAGCGGCCCCATGGAGCGGTTCGCGTGAAGCGCCAGGTCGTAGCCGGCGCGGCCGAGTGCTCGCGCCACCGCGCTGCCGATGCGCACGCCCGCGCCCGTGATGAATGCGGTCCCCATATGCGGGCCCTGCCTAACAGGCCCGCCCGCGAAAAAACAACGCGGGGCGACACCTGGAGTCCCCACACCAGGTGCCGCCCCGCGTTGTTCCCCTGCTTCCCCTTTGCGTCGTCCGTCCCGTCTCGTCTCCTCGTGTTGGCTACGGGTAGTAGACCACCGTCTGCCAGCGGCGCCCGCCGTACGGCACCCAGACCCACTCCGTCACCGCCTGGTAGCCGCCCGCCACATAGCGCTGGTCGTAGTAGCCCGGCGTGCACCGCGTGTGGCGGCCGTGGCGGCCACGGGACACACACTGCTCGGGGACCCAGACCTGCTCGTAGCGCGCCGGCACCCAGCGCTCCACCGTCTGCAGCTCGTAGCGGCCGCGCGAATCCACCGGGCGCGGCATGGGGCCCTGGTTGCAGTTCGGGCCGCGGCAGCCCATGAAGCGGCGCGTCTTCGCGTCGTCATTGTCGTAGCGGAACGCCTGGCCCTGCGGCGCGGAATCCCAGCCGCCGTTGTACCGCTGCTGGCCGCCCCACTGCGCATCCGCCCGGGTCGGGCCGCGCCAGTCCGCCGCGAACGACGTGGAGGAACCGAGCAGCATTGCACCGAAGGCCAGGGTCGCGAGTCCGAGCTTGAAAGCCATGTCTTCCATCCTCCGTCCGAGTTGCTTGTCCTGACTGACGGGGCCCCCGCCGGAACATTCAAATCCCATCGAGTCCTTCTCCACCCCGGTGGCGAAGCCAGGGGGGATGTGGGTACACCTCGTCCCATGCTCCACCGCGACGGCCCCACCTTCCGCGAACTTGCACGGCAGGCCCTCACCTCCGTCGAGCAGGGCTACGACCTGCTCGCGCCCAAGTTCGAGCACACGCCGTTCCGCACGCCGGATCCGGTGCTCAAGGCCGCCCTCGCGCACGTGGGCCCGGAAGGCAGCGTGGGCAGCGCGCTGGACGTGTGCTGCGGCACCGGCGCCGCGATGCGCGTGCTGCGCCCGCTGTGCCGCGAGCGCGTCGTCGGGTTCGACCTGAGCCAGGGCATGTTGGATGAAGCGCGGCGCAGGCTCGCGGATGCACCGGGCAACGCGGCGCTCGACTTCGTCCGGGGCGATGCGCTGGCGCTGCCCTTCGACGCGGCGTTCGACCTCATCACCAGCTTCGGCGCCTTCGGGCACATCCTGGAGGAGGACGAGCCGCGCCTCGTCGAAGGCATCACACGAGCGCTGAAGCCCGGTGGCCGCTTCGTCTTCGTCACCGCGCAGCCGCCGTCGGCGCTCAACCCCGGCTACTGGGTGGCCAAGGGCTTCAACGCCGCCATGCGCGTGCGCAACGCGCTCTGGAAGCCGCCGTTCGTCATGTACTACCTGACGTTCCTCGTGCCCCGCGCCCGCACGCTGCTGGAGGCGGCGGGATTCGACGTGGAGGTGCGCGAGGGCGACATGCCGGAGCCCTTTGGCCGGCTCGTCACCGTCGTCGCCACGAAGCGCTGAATCACGGCGCGGCAGTGGCCGCTTCGGACTCCGCGTACTCCACCGCGAGGATTTCGTACTCCACCGTGCCGCGCGGACGCTCCACCTGCACGGCCTCTCCGGCCTCCTTGCCCAGGAGCGCGCGCGCCAGCGGGGACTCCACGCTCAGCCGCCCCGCCTTCACGTCCGCCTCATCCGGACCGACGATGCGATAGCGCATGCGCGCGCCGTCCTCGTCCTCCAGCACCACCCACGCGCCGAAGAAGACGCGGCCCGCCTGCGATGGATCCGGCTCCACCACCCGCACGTCCTCCAAGATGGCGGTGAGCTCGCGCGCCCGTCGCTCCCGTTCGCGCTTGCGCACTCCCGCTTCCAGTTCCGGCCAGTCCTGAGGAGCGGGGCCCTGCGACTCCAGCAGCTCCTCCTGGAGCGCGCGGTAGCCCTCCGGCGTGATGTAGCGCTGCTCCGCCGACGTCGACCGTGGACGCGCGGGGGTGAGCCCCTCGTCGCCGCCCCCGTCTTCCTTGGTGAATGCCTTCGACATGGCCCGCTCCCTCCTCCCAGGAGATTTCTCAACGAATCTCGGGCTTTGCACAGCGGGTCCGCCTGCCCGCCTGCTTTCTATTGGCGCAATTTTACTACTTGAACGGAATCCGCCAGGATTCGAGGGCATGCACCTCCCCCGAGCCGTGCCTCGCTTCGAGCATCGCCTGGCCGTCCGTCTGCGCGGCATGCTGCCGCTCTACACGCGGGATGTGTCGGAGAGCGGCTTCTGCGCGGAGATGCTCCAGCCGATGAAGGCGGGCGATCTCGTCGAAGGCGCGTTGCTGCTGGGGGACGAGGAGGTCCCCTTCCAGGCCCAGGTGATGTGGTCCCGCCGTTCCGCCGGAGAGCGCACGCGGGGACGCTGCGGCGTGCGCTTCGTCACCATCGGCGAGGACTTCCAGCGGCGGCTGGGTGCGTTCAGGCGCTTGCAGGGCAGGCGCCTGATTCGCTGGTTCACCTGACGAACCGGACCTACTTCGCCGTTTCGGAGGCAGCCGGGGCCGCGGTCTCGGACGGAGCGCCGGGCGTCGCGGGCGTGGTGGACGGCTCCACGGCGGACTCAGCCGGGGGAGCGATGGGGGCGCCTTCGGGAGCCGGGGCCTGACCGGAGGGCACCACCTGGAGCTTGTAGTGGGCCACGCCCTTGGGCAGCACGACCTCCACCAGGGGGTTCTCCTTCACCAGTCCCGGGTCGAGCTGGAGGGAGAACTCGCCGTTCTCGTCGGTGGTCGCGTTGATGTGGTTGCGGTACTCGCCACCGAGAATCTTGGCGCCCTTCACCGGCTGGCCCGTCGCGGCGTCCGTCACGCGCAGCACCACGAGCTGGCCCGCCTGGAGCTCGGTGGCGCCGTTCGCCTGGATGACTTCGTTGTAGCGCGGGCGCAGCGCGCAGGCGGACAGCAGCGCGGAGGAGAGGACGGCGATGGTCAGCAGGTTGCGGCGAAGGCTCATGGAATCCATCCAGGCTGGGAAGCGGTACGGCGGAGGCGCGGCAGCATAGCCGCCAGCCACCGGACGCCAAGTCTCCGGTGCGTTACAGCCCCCGTGTGCGGCATCCGCCCCCACGCCGGGTCGGGAAATTCCCGGCGGGCAGGCACGGCATGCGCCTTCCTCCCCGAGGACCGGTGGAGCCGTCAGCCCTTCCACCCGCCCGCTTCCAGCACCATCTCCCAAGGTGTCCGGGCACGTTCTTCCCCCGCCCGCACGGAGGACAAGCTCCATGGATGAGACCTATACGGAGGAATCCGGACGCGTCGCGCTTCCGGAGCGCCGCTTCGAGATGGAGAACGGGCGGTCCGAGTACGCGACCCTCCCGCCCGACACGCGCGTGGAGGAGAGCCGCGTCGTCTGGAAGCACAACCGGTTCGACGTGAGCGTGCTGACGATGGTGCTCATCAGCGCCGTCACGTTCTTCATTCCGTTGTTCAACGGCCTGCTGGCCGGCACGTTCGGCGGCTTCCACGCGGGACGCCCCCGCCGGGCGCTGGCCGCCGCGCTCGTCGCTTCGGTGGTGGTGCCCGCCGCGTTCTTCGTGGCCTTCAACGTCTTCAGCGTGGGCTCCGTGCGCGTCTTCTACGGCCTGGGCTGGTGGAACTGGACGATGCTGCACGTCATCGGCCTGTTCATCGGGGCCCTCTGCGGCGCCTCCAGCCGTCCGGTGTGGACCGGTGAGGTCCCCATCTTCCGCTCGCAGTACGTCAGCGGACCTCCACTCCTAGCGCAAGGCGATGTCGCGCCAGCCCTTCCGGAAGGCTCGCGAGACTTCTCCCGGGACCTGCCCACGACGCGAGTGTCCCCTCCCAGTGGACCTGTGCGCGGGGAGTGAGCAGCACGCTCCACCGGGAGATGCGCCCCAGGTACCACTCCACCTGGAGCGTCGCGTCCGCCTCGTGCGTGAAGCCCGGCGTGATGCCCGTGCGCCACGACGGCACGTACGTGGCCTCCAGGCGCAGGGCGCTGTTGCCCGGGCCGGGCAGGCCCATGCGATGGGACAATGACAGACGGGGCCCCACCGTGGGGACCGTCTCCCGGGGGCTCCAGGCCATCGTGGCCTGGGCGCCCACCCCCACCGCGAGGAAGGTGTCGAAGCGCTCCGAGGCCGCCACCACGCCCAGCGCCTCCGCCTCCACCGTCGCGCGGTAGGGCAGCGGACGGTCGATGTCCGTGGACATCTTCGCTTCCGCGCCCCAGCCCAATGAGTCGGAGAACGACCGTTGTTGCTGGGGCAGTTCGGGCAGCAGCGTGCGGTAGCCCACCAGCGTCAGCCGCGAGCCGAGGATGCGCGGCACGCCCCAGCGCGGCTCCACCGACAGCTCTCCGTCCAGCACGCGCAGCTCGCTGCTGGACTGGAAGCCGTGCAGGCGCGCGTCGCCCAGGGCCTCGTTCATCGCGGAGGTGCGCAGGCTCACCACCGGCCGCGCGGCGCCCACCTCCGGGAAGTCCACGCCGCCGCTGACCACCGTGCGGGCCGCGCCGGATTCGCGCAGCGCGCCCCGGGCCCAGGTGGTCTCGAGCTCCACCTTCTGTTCATGGTCCTTCGCGAGGAAGGCCCGCGGATCCACATCCGCGAGCGGTCCGTCGTTGAGCTCGCCCTGCGCCTCGGTGGCCGCGGCGAAGGCGGCTTCGGTGTGCTCCGCGCGGACCAGGGCCTTGAGCTCGTCCGGCGTGGGCGGCCGCTTGATGGCCGTGTCCAGGGCCTGCTGGAGCAGGGCCGTGCGGTCGAGCACCGCGAGCTTGCGCTGCATGTCGTCCTCGCGCTCGAAGAGGAGTTGCCGGTCCTTGACGCCCTGGGCGGCGCCGCCCTGCCCTTTCAGCTCGAGGGCGACGAAGCGCTCACGTTCGATGGCGAGCTTCTCCCCTTCGGCCTGGTCCACCGCCGCGCGCTCCACCCGCACCGCGTGCGCCACGTAGGCGTGCAGGGCATCGCGGACTTCGGCGCGCGCGGATGGAGGAGCGGCGTCGAGCGCTGTCGTCACGGCGTGAGGCAGCAGCTCGTAGGCCTGCCTGCGCACGTCGGGTTCAGGGGACTGGAGGCGGCGGTGCACGTGGTGCAACGGCGCGAGCGCGGGGGACGGAAGCAGGGAGGCCAGCTTCGTGAGCAGCCGCTCCTCTTCCACGAGCGCGCGCCGGGCGCGGTCTCCCGTGGATTCGAGGGCGTCCGGGACGTGCTCCAGCAGCGGCACCGTGAGTCCCTTCGCGTCCACGACGTTCGTCTTCGCCAGCGTGTCCAGCGTGGCCGTGGGCAGGACCCACAGCGTGCCGGGGGCGCTCACGTGACGGCCGTTCTCCAGCGAGCCATTGAGGAGGAAGAGCAGCGCGGCGGCGCAGTTGTCGGTGAAGAAGTAGTAGCCCAGGTAGCCGCGACGCTCGAGTTCCCAGATGCGCTCCAGCATGCGCTGGGACTCGCCGGGCGTGAGGTTCAGCCGGAAGCGTCGGATGGTGCGCTGCTCCAGCTCCAGCGACTCGTGGGTGCTGTCGCCGAGGGTGCCCGTGAGGAAGACGGTGCTGTAGCCGCCCGTCATGCCCTTCATCAGGTAGCCCAGGCCCTTCTCCTCCATTCCGGTGAGGGCCACGAGCTGCACGACGCGCTCGAAGCCGGGGCCCTGCACCGTGGCGCCTTCGCGCCAGACCGGGCGCAGGAGCAGGTGGCCGAAGAGGGATTGGGGCTGGCGGCCCGTGGCCGCGACGAGCAGGACCTCCAGATGGGAGAGCGCATCCGCTTCCGCCCACGTGTCGAAGGCCGGGCAGTCTCCTCGCGTGGGCAGCGTGCCCAGGCGCGCCTCCGAGATGAACTCCGACAGGGCGCGCGTCTTGGACAGCTCCTGACAGCGCACCTGATCATCCTCGGGCAATGCGTCCGGACGCAGGGACTCAACGGGGACGAACAGCTCCTCCGCGAACGTGACGAGGTCCAGCGAGGCGCTGACCTGGCCCCGGGCTCGGCTGAAGGCTCCCGCGTAGGTGATGCTCGCGGACTCCTTCCACGTGAGCGGGCGCTCGAAGGGGAGCAGCCATCCGTCCAGCCTGCGCCACTGGGGACGCCGGCTCCAACCGCGAGCGTCGTCCCAGCGCTGCATCACGGCGTGCACCACGGCACGGCGGCGCCACAGATGTTCGGCCTCCGTGTCGGTGAGGCGTGACAGGCGCAACGTGGCGCGACGCTCCTCGGAAGGGGCGTAGCGGTAGAGGTGGAACTGCTCGCGCTGCTCCGACCAGTCCGGACGGGCCTTCGTGCCGTCACCCAGGCCCAGCGGCGCGGGCTCCGGGTGGAGCGCGAACTCCAATTTGCCTCCTGGGGGACGGCGCATCGCGGGAGGAAGGGCGGCGAGCCCCGCCTCCACGTCCGAGACCAGCGAGGCATCCCGCGCCGCGGCACCGCGCAGGAGGATGCCCGACGTGGCCTCCAGTGCCGCGACCCGCTCGGCCAGGACGACCTCCGGGGACTGCTCCTTCAAGAACGCAGGCACCGCGAGGTGGCCCAGGGGTTCTTCGAACGGTGTGTCCTGGAGCTGCTCATGAGCCTGCGCGCTCACCGGCAACAGCAGCACCGTGAGCAACCCCATCCAGGCTGTGCGAGGCCTCACTGGAGGGCCTCGGCCGCTTGGGTCGCACCCTCCTGTTCCAGGATGAAGGCCTGACGGTCCTCTTCGAGCCGGGGTTCGGTGCGCGCCAGCTGGCCCACGCGCTCCAGCCATGCGCGGGCGCGCTCGGGCGTCAGCGTCTTCGCGTCCGCCATCATCAGCAGCTCCTTGCGGTGCGTGCGCAGCAACTTGCCGAAGACATCCAGGTTCTCACGGCGGATGCGCGCCGCCTGCGCCAGGTCCTCCACCGTCGGGCCCGCGCCCAACGCCAGGTCCTCTCGCAGCTGGTGCGTGCGAGCCCGCAGGTACACCTGGGCCGCGTGCCCCACCTCCTTCGGTGAGGGGCGCTTGCCCTTGCGCCGCTCCGCGCGCGCGTACGACTGCCAGATGATGATGCCCAGGCCCATCACCGTCAGCGCCACCGTGGCCGTCGACAGGAGCTGATTCTCGCGGCCGTTGCTGCTCTCGCTGCGCGTGCGCGAGTCGTCGCCCTGGTCCACCTGGTTCGACTCGCTGGTGCCCGCGTTGCTGTTCTCGCTGGAACCGGAGTGGCTGGAGCCCCCTTCTCTGGAGCTGTGGTCGCTGGAACCCGAGGAGTCGCCCGAGTCCGACTTGCTCGAATCCCCCTGGCTGGAGTTGCCCGAGTCGGAGTCGCTGGACTCGCCCGAGCCCGACTCGCTGGAGCCCTCGTCGCTGGAGCCATTGGAACCCGACTTGCTCGAATCCCCACCGCTGGAGTTGCCCGAGTCGGACTTGCTGGACTCGCCCTGGCTGGAGTCACCCTGGCTGGAGTTGCCCGAGTCCGACTGACTGGAGTCACCCTGGCTGGAAGCGCCCGAGTCCGACGAGTTGCCCGAGTCCGACGCCCCCGCGGCCCTCAAGCCCACGGCGGGCGTGCGACACCCCACGGCGAGCATCAGCATCGACGCCGTCACCGCGCGCTTCCATGAAGACTTCGTCCGCATCCATCCCCCTCGAAAAGGCGCCACCGGGCCTGGCGCCAGCCAGTGCCCTAGCCAACCGCATGCCGGGCGCTGGATTGTGCATTATCGAGAGGTTGCTGGATCGTCTGACGCGATACGACGCGAAAATCCGCCTCCAAGGTGCGTCACGCGCTTCGCGCCTTACGCGAGCCTCGCGCTTCCGATTTCACCCCGGGTCCGGTGGGAACCCTCCTCCAGGAAGAGACGTTTCAGATAGGGATTGAGGAAGCGTCCCTCCGGGTCCAGTTGCTCGCGCACGCGCTGGAAGTCATCCCAGCGGGGATACAGGTGTTTCAGTGTCTCCGCCGTCTGGGTGTGCAGCTTGCCCCAGTGCGGCCGGCCGCCGTGGTTGCGGAAGATGGCCTCCGCGCCGGAGAAGTAGGGCTCCAGCGGCATGCCCCGGTATTGATGCACCGCGATGAACGCGCGGTCCCCGCCGTGCGCCGGGCTGAGGAACACGTCGTCGCCGCGCACGAAGCGGTACTCCACCGGGAAGTGCACGGGCAGTTGCTCGCGCGTGATGTATTCGGACAGCTCGCGCAGGCAGTCAGGCCCTCGCTCCACCGGCACGGCGTATTCCATCTCCTGGAAGCGCACGAGCCGCGGCGTGGCGAACAGCGTGTGGCTCTGCCCCGCCAGCACGCCTTCCGACGCCAGCTTCGCCGACAGCCGGCTCACCGGCGCGCACCACGCAGGCCGCATCCGGCACGCACGGCTCACCGCGCCGAAGACCGCGTTCTCCATCACCATCTCACTGAACCAGCGCCCCATGCCCACCCCGTGCGGGGTCTCGTCCGTGAGGTCCATCGCCTTCGTCATCACGCGGTCGGAGTGCGGGAACCAGAAGAACTCGTAGTGCCGGTGGCGCGCCCGCGCCTCATCCAATCCCGCCAGGCACTCCTCCAGCCCCAGGTTCCGCCGCGTCAGCCGCAGCCGGTACTCCGGCAGCAAGCGCAGCCGCACCCGCGTCACCACGCCCAGCGCGCCCAGGGACACCCGCGCGGCCTGGAGCAACTCCGGCGACGTGTCCTCCGAGCACGTCACCTCGTCCCCGCTCGCCGTGACGAGCGTCATCTCCGCCGCCTGCGTGGAGAGGATGCCCAGTCCCACGCCCGTGCCGTGCGTGCCCGTGCCCAGCGCGCCGCCCAGCGACTGCTTGTTGATGTCGCCCAGGTTCTCCATCGCGAGCCGGTGCGACGCGAGCAGCGTCCCCAGTTCGCGCAGGCTCGTGCCCGCCCACACCACGGCCTCGCGCGTGCGGTCGTCCACGGACACCAGGCCCCGCAGCGCTTCGAGCGACACCATCGTCTCGTCCGTCGCGCACAGCGGCGGGAACGAGTGGCCGCTGCCCACCACGCGCACGGTGCGCGATTGAGCGCTGGCGTCGCGGAGCGCGGCCTTCAGGGCGTCCACGGAGTCCGGCTGGAGGAAGCCGGAGGGATGGGCCACCACCCCGCCGGACCAGTTGCGCCACGTCTTCGTCTTCGCCGCCTCGGTCGTCATGCCGTCACCCCCATTCGCCCCGGTAGGTCGGGACCTCTTCCACGACGCGGCCGCCGGAGATGAGCAGCAGCGTGCGGAAGTGCTCACACACCTCGCCCGCCTTCGCGTGCCGGAAGAACACCGGCGCGCCCAGGGGCAGCGGCACCGGCCCCGCGTACGCGATGGGCGTCTGTACCTCGCCCGCACCCTCCAGCGGGAGGAGCTTCGCGCCCTCGGGAAGGTAGGGCACGGGCAGCTTGTCCACGCCCGCCGAGCCGGAGGCCACGAAGCCTCCCCCCTGCAGCGTGAAGAGGCCCGGGCCGGGACGTCGCGTGACGGGGATGGCGAACGCCACCGCGGGCTGATGGTGGAAGCCGCGATAGCCGTCGAAGAGCGCGGGCGAGTACAGGCCGCTGCCCGCGGTGAGCTCCGTGACGCTCGCGTCCTCGCGCGTGGACTCCAGGCTGCCGGTGCCACCGCCGTTCACGAAGCGCGGCGCGAAACCCGCTTCCTTCAGCGCGGCCACCACCGCCTGCCTGCGCGAGTGCACGCGGCCCACCGAGCCCCGCTTGAGCGCGCGGATGACCACGTTCTTCGGCCCCGCGTGCGGCGCGGCGTCCGGCACACCCGCGAGCTGCGCCTCGTAGCCCATGACGCCCGCGAGGAACACGGCGTCCCCTTCCGCCGCGATGCTCCGGGCCACCACCAGCGCGTCCTCCGGCGAGCGCACCGGCGAGCGGTGCACCCCGAAGCGCAGGCCCGGCAGGTCGACGGACAGGTCCACGTCCAGGCACAGCGGCGCTCGCGTCCCATGCCGGCGGGCCGCGCGGGCGGCGAGCGCCACGTGTTCCACCGAGTCCACCATCAGCGTCACGGGCGCTGGCGGCCGGCACAGCTCCGCCAGGGCCTCGGCATCCACGACGGGGTAGCCCATGAGCAGGTCGGTAAAGCCGCGCTCACGCAGGTGCACGGCCTCGTCGGCGCTGAAGCACATGAGGCCCCGGAAGCCGGGATGCCCGTCGAGCACGCGCCGCAGCAGCGCGACGCACCGCACCGACTTCGTGGCCACCCGCACCGGCAACCCGCCCGCGCGCCGCACCAGCGCCGCCGCGTTTTCGTTCAGCAGGTCCAGGTCCGCGAAGGCCAGGGGCAGCCTCCGTCCCTCCAGCGCCTGGGCGTAGTAGGCGTAATCACGCGGCATGTCAGTGCCTCCGGGCGCGGACATCATCGCCGCGCCCCCTCGGGTCCGGAGCATGATGGCACCGGGCGCGTGGGGTGGTGGACAGGCAGGGAGAGGAGCCGCAAAAGGGGCAGCGCGCCGGACATCCCTGGGGGAACGCCCGGCGCGCGCACACGCGGATACTTCGACTCCTAGGTCGGCCCACCCCCCCGGAAGGGCACGTGACGCCATGGTGCCGTCAGCCGAAAGTCATTTCTATTGAGGAAATCACGCGAGTCCCAAACGACTCGGGGGGCAGGAAATCACTTCCGACCTGGACAGGCGGAAGAAGCACTGATTCCACTCCCGACCTCACAAGTCTTCCAATTGTCCCCAACGGCTATAGTAAGAAAATCGTGATTGATTTGATTTCCGAGGACCAACGTCTCTTGCAGGAGTTGGAGGGCCTGCTGGAGGGATTGGAGCCCGGCTCCGAGGCCCTGCCGACGGTCCTCGCCGCGCTCCGAAGCGCCCTGCGCGCGGAGCGGACGGCGGCCTACGGCGTGGACGTGGGCCCGGACCGCTATCACACGGCGTTCGTCCACGGCGTCGGCTTCCCGCAGCCGCCCTCCATCCTCTCCGAGGCCTTCGACGCGTCGCTGCCGCCGGCGGGGAGCCGCTTCGGCTACTTCGATCCCGCGCGTCCGCCGCTGGCCCAGCGCAACCGGGCGATGCGCTTCTCGCCCCTGGGAATCTCGGAGACGCTGCGGGCCCTGCCCATCACCGGCGAGGGAGAAGGCCCGCTGTGGGAGCGGCTGGGATTGAGCGAGGCGGAGTGGGAGCACGCGCGGACGCAGCTGGCCGGGTATGCCTTCAATCTCTACCGGCAATTGGGATTGGAGCAGTTCGCGCAGCTGCGGGTGCTGGTGTGTGAAGGCGACATGATGCTGGGTTGGGTGGGCGCCTTCCGGGCCGAACCCTTCACGGAGCGGGAGCAGCGGCTGTTGCAGGCGCTGACGCCCGCCATCCAGCGGCGGATGGCCATGGACCGGCGGCTGCGCGAGGCGGGCCTCTTGGGGCCGGCCCTGGGCGCGGCGCTGGAGGTGCTGGGGCGGCCCGCATGGGTCGTCACGTTCAGCGGCCGGGTGATGCACGCGAACAAGGCGGGGCAGGCGCGGTGGGAGCAGGACTCGCAGGCGCTGGCGACGCAGGTGCGCGAGTGTCTGCGGAGCCCCCCGGGCGCGGGGCCGCTGTTCTCCTCCGGGCCGCTGCGCACGCAGGGGCTGCCTGACCACTACCTGGTGCTGGACCCCGGACCGCCGATGGATCCGACCTCGCGCCTGCCGGTGCTGACCCAGCGCTGGGGGCTCACCGCGCGCGAGGCGCAGGTGCTGGAGCACGTGGTGCAAGGGGAGACGAACAAGGCCATCGCCCTGCACCTGGGCTGCGCCGAGCGCACGGTGGAGGTGCACGTCACGCACCTCTTGAACAAGGCACAGGTGGAGAGCCGCTCCGCCCTCATCTCGCGCTTCTTCCAGTCCTGATGGGCCGGTGGGCACTGCCCGGCGCATGACTAGGATGGAGGGATGGACGACGTGCTCTTGAGGAAGGCGCTGGCCCGCGCCGACGCGGCGGTGGCGAAGGGGCCACACGCGCTGGCGGCGGATGGCCAGCGCCGCACGCTGCACGTGGCGATGGGAGACCCGCAGGCGGACTTCGACCGGGTGCTGTCCATCCTGTCGCTGCACGGGCTGCTGGACGAAGAGGGAGGGCTGCGGCCAGACGTGTGCCTGGTCTCCGTGGGCGACCACTTCGACTGGGGTCCCGCGGCGGACCGGGAGCGCGTGGCCCGAAGCGCGCTCCGGCTGGTGGCGTGGCTCGCGTCCCATCCGGCGGACCAGGCGGTGATGCTCCTGGGCAACCACGACCTGGGACGCGTGGGAGAGCTGGCGGACTTCACCGATGCGTCGTTCCGCGCCGCGCAGGTGGAGGCGGACCGCGTCTATGCGGGGGACGACACCGACGCGGCGGCGGAGCGCGACTTCCTCCAGCGCTGGCCTGGATTGCCCACGGCGGAGCTGGCGGCGCGGGACTTCAGCACCTGGACCGAGGAACAGCGCGCGTGGGTGGAGTATCTGCTGCGCGCACGGCGCTTCCGCGTGGCGCATGCGGCCGGGGATTCGCTGCTGGTGCTGCACGCGGGTGTCACTCGCGAGGACCTGGGAGTCGTAGGGCTCGAGCCCGAGCGATGGGGGGATGCGCGCGCGGTGGCGGAGGCGCTCAACGGCGTGATGGACCGGGCGGTGGCCGGGTGGAAGGGCGGGCCGCTCGTGTTGCCAGGACTGCACCATCCGGGCACTGCGAAGGATGGCGAGGGCGTGGGCATCTTCTACCAGCGGCCCAGCCTGGCCGCGGAGGACGAGGAGCGCGTGCAGGGGACGCCTCGTCGCAGGTTTGATCCCCGGCGGTTGCCGCTCGGGCTGACCCAGGTCGTGGGCCACACGCGGGACAAGCGGGTGCGGGAGCTGGTGTCCCCCGGTCCCGTGCGAGATGGAGTGCTGCGCCACCTGGTGACGGACGGGGCGCGGGTGGACTATGCGCACGGCCCGCCGCCAGTGACGGGCGCGGGTGAGGCGGTGATGGTGTTCACCGACGGCGCCATGCGCGAGGGCCGCGCGGAGGACTTCGAGCTGCTCGACCTGGACGCGCGTCGCGCGGTGCCGCTGGCTCGGTGAACGTTCGCGCGTGCCTCATGCGGGGCGCGCGCGAAGGCTCGTGCTTCTGTTACGGCGCCGCACCAGGGACGGCGGCCGGGGTCTTGAGCCCGGCGAGCTTCTTCTCCAGCGACTCCACCTGACGCGGGGACACCTGCGCGGCGGGCAGCGTCTTCGCGAAGGTCAGCGCCTCCTCCAGCGTCTTCACCGCGCCCGCGGAGTCCTTGCGCGCGACCTGGATGTCCGCGCGGCCGGAGAGCACGGACAGCCGCCGCGCTCCCTGCACTCGCGCCAGCGCCCGGTCGTTCGCTGCGAGCGCGTCGTCCAGCCGGCCCGACAGGCGGTACAGCGTCGCGAGCCGCGCGGGTGGATTGTAGTCCTGGGGCAGGTCCTTCTCGCTCTGTTCGAGCGCGGGGATGGCCCGCTGCGGCTGCTCCAGCGTCATCGCCGCGAGCATTCGGTGCGAGTCGAACACGCTGCGCGCCTCGGGGTTCGGCGCCTTCGCGGCCTCGCCCTCCAGGAACATCAGCCACTCCTGGGCCACCTGCTTCGCGCCCGCGGTGTCCTTGTCCTGCTTGCGCGCCTCCACCAGCACTTCGTACAGGCCGGAGCGGTCATCCGCTTCCATGTCGATGGCCGGCGGCGCGAGCACCTCACGCGCCTTCGCCTCCAGCGCGTGCCGCAGGTCCGCCGCCTCGGGCGTGCCTTCCGGGATGGCCAGCGCGCAGCCGAGGCCATTGAGGACGCCGTTGGCCAGGCTGAGCGAGCGCGGCACCCTCGGCAGCTCCACGACCGCCTTCCGCGCGCAGTCCTCGTACTGCTTCGCTCCGTACTGCGCCATCAGCAGCGACTCCAGCGCGCGGCCCCGGCGGGACCAGTCCGCGGGGGCCTCCGCGAGCGCGAGCGACAGGGCCTCGGCGGCCTCCGCGGGCTTGCGCTCTCCGTAGAGGGCATCACCGCGAGCGAGCAGCGCTTCCGCGCCGGTGGCACCGCCCTGGTAGGCGCGCTCGCCGTCCTCGAAGAGGCGCTCCAGCTGCGGCACCGTCGCGCTGCCGGCGAAGCGCAGCAGGGCCTTCTCCTCGCGCGGGTCGATGATGAAGAAGGTGGGCCAGAACTCGACCGGGTACTTCTCCTGGAACGTCGCGTTCTGGGTCAGGTCGGTGTTGAGCTCCAGCCACACGAAGCGGTCCGCGTGCTTCGCCAGCGCCTTGTCCGTGAAGACATACGCGCGCATGGAGCGGCAGGTGTGACACCACGGCGCCCAGGTGTCGACGAACAGGGGCACGCCCTTCGCCTTCGCGTCCGCGAGCGCGCGGGCGTAGTCATCCGGGATGAAGGGCAGCGGGCCTTCGGCATGGGCCTCGGCGGACGCGGGCGCATTGGCGTTCGTGGCCGTGCAGGCGATGGACCCCGACAGGAGCAGGCAGGCGAGGAGGGAGCGCATGCGGCGCACCCTATCGCGCCTCTCCAGGGGTGTCCCCGGTGGACAGTGTACGCACACTGCGCTGGGCACCACGCCGCGTGCGTGCTGTCTTGCACATGGCCCCTTATGCCCATGAAGGACCCTCGCGCCCTGCGCACCGCCCTCGCGTCCGCCCTGGACGCCCTGCCCGCCTCCGAGCGCTTCCCCGACAGCGGTGACGCCGACGTGGCCCGCCGCCTGGCTGAACGCCTGCGCCGCGACCTGCTGCCCCGCCTGGGCTCCGGCGCCGAGGATGCGCCGCTGCTCCTCGTGGCCATCGCCGGCCCCAACAACGTCGGGAAGTCCACCCTCTTCAACGCGCTGGCGAAGGCGTCCCTGTCCCCCGCGCGTCCCGAGGGCGGACTCACCAAGCAGTGCCTGGCCGCTGCGAATCAAGAGACGTGGACGGGCGCGCCGAAGGACGTGCTCACCCAGCGCTACGACATCATCCCGGTGGCCGACGGCACCGTGGCGCCCGTGGACGAGCCCGGGCCTGCCGGCCGGCTGTACCTGGTGCTGTCGGATGCCGTACCGCGCGGACTGCTGGTGATGGACACGCCGGACTTCGACAGCGTGTACCGCGACAACCGCGAGCGGGCGGAGGCCCTGCTCGTCACGGTGGACGTGCTGGTGTTCGTGGTGAGCCGGCAGACGTACCAGAACGCGGCGCTGGTGGACTTCCTGCGCGCCGCGGTGGGCCACGGCAAGCCGTACCTGCTCGTCTACAACGAGGCCACGCGCGAGGAGGTGGCGCGCGGCCACCTGGACAAGCTGGCCCAGGACGTGGGCCATCCGCCCATCGCGCGATACCTGGCGCCGCACCAGCCGGAGGTGGAGGCGGGGCTGAAGCCGCTGGCCACGGAGGCGCTGGATGGACGGCCGCCGCTCGCCGCGCTGCTGGGACAGGCGGAACATGCGCGCGAGTTGAAGGCACGGGCGCTGGAGGCTTCGCTGTCGGATGCGCGCTCGGAGCTGGACGCGGTGGCGCGAGCGGCGACCCGCGCGGCCCGTGAGCCGGAACGACTGCGGCAGCGGCTGCGGCACGACCTGCAAGGCATTGGCGCGCAGGCGGCGCTGAAGGCCGTGCCCGCGGACGTGCTCGTGGATGCGTTCCGCGACGAGTTGGATGCGCGCAGCACCTTCCACCGCTTTGTGCGCCTGCCGTTCCGCGGGCTGGCCACGGCGCTCTCGTTCGTGAGCCGCAAGGTGCGTGACTCCTTCACCGGCCCCCGGCCGAATGAGGCGCTGCCCACGCAGGCGGTGGATGACTCGCTGAAGGACGGGCTGCGCAGGCTGGTGGACGCCTTCGCGCCGGAAGTGGCCGCGTGGCGCGGAGACGCGGAGACGCGGGAGAAGCTGGAGCAGTCCTTCGGGCCCGCGATGCTCGGCAGGCTGGATGCACCGCTCGACCTGGGCGCGCTGCACGCGCACGCGGCGGACCGGGCCACGCTGTATGACTTCTGTCGCCAGCTGGTGGGCAGCGAGCTGCAGGGCGGCATGCGCGAGGAGTTGCTCCAGGCGCTCACCACGCTGGTGTACTCGGTGCCGTCCGGGGCGGCGGCGGTGGTGACGGTGGCCACCGGCGGCCTGGGCCATGACGCGGTGGTGTGGGCGGGGACGCTCCTGTCCACGCCGCTGCTGGAGCGCTTCGTGGATCTGCTGGGCGCCCAGGTGCGCGCGACGGTGACGCGCAAGTGGGCGGACGCGCACGGGGCCACGCTGGCTCAGGCCATGGAGAAGCGCTTCTTCGCGGAGCTGTTGTCCCACCTGGACGGCCAGGCGGAAGGCTGGCTGCGCACCGCCTCCACCCTGGAGACGGCACGGCGGGCGGCGGAGTAGGCGGCCGGTTTCTGACAGGGCCCGGCCTCCGCGATGGCGGCGAGACTTCGTGCCTCGTCGCCACCGATGCGTCATGCTGGGTCCGCCATGACCGGTCCGGGCCCGGAGGCGGGTTCTCCTCTCATCCTGTCGTTCCGTCACCTGCTGACCGAGTCCGTCAGTGCGTTCCTCGACGAGGCGGACATGACATGTCCGCAGACGGCGGACGCGCTCAGCGAACTGCTGGTGACGCTGTCGCGCTACCGCGAAGAGGGCGCACTGCTGTTCCCCACCGCGTTCCTGGGTGACGACCTGGGCGCGATGCTGGAGATGCTGGGCGGGCACGACCCGATTCCCCTGGGCTCGGGGCCGCGCAACCGCGACACCATCCAGCGTGCGCTCAAGCAGTGCGCGCCGCTGGGACAGGGGCGCTGGTGGGCGCTGTACCTGCTGCGTGAGCCCTCGGGCCTCACCTACGGCATCTTCCGGACGGATCCGTTCCCCCTGGCGGAGACGCCGCTGGAGCGCCTGCGGCACGCGCCGGACCGGGGCGCACGGGTGGTGGGCGTGTTGCAGCTCGCTGACAACATCATCGAGCTGCGCGGAGGCGGCGGGCTGTGCCGGCACGTGTACCTGTCCGGCGCGCGCGTCGACCTGGAGCCGCCCTCCGCGGTGCTGGACGCGCTGGCGAGCGCGGTGACCGAGCAGGTCCTGCCCTCCAGCCGCGAGTACGCGCGGGGCTTCTTCCGGCGGGTGCTGTTCGAGGTGATGCAGTCCTCGCACGGCACGCTGGTGGCGGTGCTGCCCCGCGAGCGCGCGGGTTCAGCGCTGTTCGTGGACGGCATCCTGTTGCCCCGGCCCATGGACGTGGTGGCGTTGCTGGACCGGCACCACGCGACCCAGGACGGCAGCGCGGCGTCAGCGGTGCGGGCGGCCGCGCAGCTCTTGCGCGGCATGATGGCCACCGACGGCATCACCGTGCTGCGCGCGGACGGGTGCATCCTCGGGTACAACGTCTTCGTGCGTCACCCGGAGACCCTGGCGCGGCAGCCGGGCTTCTTCGGTGGAGCCCGGCGGCGGACGTTCGAGGTGCTGTGCGCGGCCCTGGGGAACGAACTCGCCGCGGCGTTCATCCGCTCGCAGGACGGGGACGTCGCGTGCCGTCGCGCGTGACGGTTTCCTGTTTTGCGCGCTGTCCGGATTGATGGCGGCCCTGAGGGACAGAGGACCCTGCAGGTCGCATTCAGGCACTGGGACTCGGGACGTGGGCGGAAGGTTGAGAACGTCAACTTAATCTGTAAGGCTGCGCGCGCTTTGCGCACAGCTCCCCTCCCGCTCCGCGCGTACGCCGCGCTGTCCCTGCTCGCCGTGTGCCTCGCGAGCGCGCCTGCCGTGGCACAGAAGCTGCCGGCCGTCGTGGTGACGGGGGCACCCGCGGCGCCCTCTCCGGTCAACGATGTCGGCACAGGGCTCTGCATGGCGTCCAACGTGTGGACGCGCACCGCGGCGGAGTATCCGCAAAGTCAGTCGCTCTATACGGACGTCCTGAATGCATACATGGAGGAGAACCGCGGGACGCGCATGACCTCCGTGCTGCGCTCCGCGTTCGACCTGTCGAACAACCTGAACGACGGTCGCATCCTGAGCTACGGCGACTTCATCAATGTGGTCTCGGGCTGCGCGCAGGGCGGTTGCCCATTCCACTACAACGATTCGACCACCCGGTTCGTCTCCCGCTTCCGCGGCTACTTGAACGTCACTCCGAGCATGGTCGGGCGGGTCCTGCACTTCGGCTTCTATGCCGACGACGCCATCAGCCTCGTGCTGTTCGACAAGGCCAGCGCGCGGTACGACATCGTCATCCGGCCACCAGAGCTCGGTGCACCCACGCGACGCACCACCAACTCCGTCACCTTCAACCAATCCGGGCTCTATGCCATTGAGCTGCTCTACGTGCAGATCGTGGAGCACGCGGCGCTGGAGTTCTCGGTTCTAGACGGCGCGTTCACGGACTACGACCGCCCGGCGAATCAAGTTCCGGTCGTTCCGCTCAACACCGCCGGATTCACCCTGGTCCAGCCCGCGCAGCTGTTCCAGACCGAAACCGGCCGGCCGTCGTTCCCGGACAACCTGGACCAGTGCGTCCAGTGCAACCGCCAGTTCGCGAATCAGCCCGGCAATGGCAGTTGCGGTTCGTCCTACTACTGCAACTCCGCTGCGCTCTGCGCGCCCTGTGACACGAACCTCCTTTGCGGAAGCACGTGCACGCCGTGCGGACCAACCGCGCCCATCTGCGCCGAGGTCAACGGCCAGTTCACCTGCGTCGCTTGCACCCAGAACAGTGACTGCGCCACGGGCCGCTGCGACACCACCACCAACGTGTGCACCGGCTGCGTCCGCGACTCCGACTGCGGCTCCGGCCAGGTCTGCGACGAGCCGAACTTCACCTGCGTCCAGTGCACCTCCGACGCGGAGTGCCCCGGCAGCCAGGTTTGCAACCTCACCGCGAACACCTGCGTCGAGTGCAACAAAGACACCCAATGCGACCGCGGTGAGAGCTGCTCCAACAACGTCTGCACGCCCTGCAACACCAACGACGCCTGCGCCGGCAACTCCTGCAACTGCTGCCCCAATGGCACCCAGTGCGCCGCACCCACTCCCGGCGCCCCGCCCTCCTGCGTCGAGTGCACCACCGACAGCCAGTGCTCCAACGGCCAGCGCTGCGACACCCTGAACGGCGCCTGCGTCGACAGCGTCGCCGAGTGCAACACCTCCGACCGCTGCGGCCCCGGCTGCTCCAAGTGCCCCGGTGAGCGCCCCTACTGTCTCGACGGCGAGGTCTGCGTCCAGTGCCGCAACGACCTGGAATGCGGCGACGGCCAGACCTGCGTCAGCGGTGAATGCAGCTCCTGCACCACCGACAAGCGCTGCGGCCCGCGCTGCGACTCGTGCGGCGAGGGCGCTCCGTTCTGCCTCTCCGACGGCACCGCGCAGAACAGCGTGTGCGTGGGCTGCGTCAACGACACCGACTGCGGCAGCGGCAAGTGCGACCCCACCACCCGCACCTGCACCAACACCGGCGCCTGCGCCGTGACGTGCGAGCAGGGGCGCGTGTGCGACGGCTCCACGTGCGTCGAGTGCTTCGCCGATGCCCACTGCCCCTGCGGCGGCACCTGCGACCTCACCTCCAACACCTGCCTCGAAACCTGCGCCGACAGCGGCGACTGCCTGGGCGTCGAGTTCTGCTCCGCCGAAACCCAGCAGTGCGAACGCGGCCGCCGCAAACCCGGCACTGAACCCCAGGGCGGCGCCTTCTGCTGCGGCACCACCGCCGAGGACACCCCCACCGGCAGCACCGCCATGCTGGTCACCCTCGCCCTGGGCTTCCTCTTCCTGCGCTCCACTCGCCGCGTCCGATGAAGCCCTCCCGCACGCCGCTCCTCCCGCTGCTGCTGGCCCTCGCGCTGTCCACCGCCGCCCACGCCGCGCCGGATCCGCGCTTCAACATCCAGGTCTTCCGCCCGTCCGGCGCGCCGCAGGACCTGGTGATGGTCACCCAGTCCCGCCCCCTGTCCCACCTGTCCGTCGCCGCCGGGCCCTACTTCAGCTACTCCCTCAACCCGCTCTCCCTCGTCCCCAAGGACGGTGACCTGGGCTCCATCAGCCTCGTGGGCAACCGGCTCCAGCTGGATGTCATGGCCACGGTGGGCCTCTTCGACTGGTTCGAGGTCGGCGTGGACATGCCGCTCGTGCTCCTGCAGGGCGGCCAGAACCTGGAGGTCATCGGCACCGAAGGGCCCGTGGAGAGCTTCGCCCTGGGCGACCTCCGCCTCATGGGCAAGGTGGCCATCCCCGGCTTCCGCCGCTCCGCGGAGGGCCACGGCTGGGGCGCGTCACTCACGCTCAACGTCAGCTTCCCCACCGGCGTGCAGGAGGCCTTCGCGGGCGACGGCGAGCTCACCTGGGCGCCGGGCCTGGTGCTCGACTACCGCTTCGAGTCCGGCATCCTCCTCGCCTTCAACGGCGGCTTCTGGAAGCGGCCGGACGTCATCTTCAGCGGCACGCAGCTGGGCGACATGGCGCCGTTCGGCCTGGGCACGGAGGTGCCCCTCTTGCGCGGCAGCGGCATCACCGCGCTCGGCATGGTGAACGGCGCGTTCGGCCTCAAGAAGGCTCCGGGCCAGGAGCGGCAGATTCCCGCGGAGCTGCTCATCGGCCTGCGTTGGTACAGCTCGCTGGGCGTCACCTTCACCTTCGGCGGTGGCCTGGGCTGCGGCTGCTCGCTGGCGTCGCCGAACCTGAGCTTCTTCACGTCCATCATCTGGGTGCCCGCAAAGACGCGCGAGTGGGAGGCCATCGAGCGCTTCAAGGAGCCGCCCGAGCCGCCCCCGCCGCCCGTGGACCCCGACAACGATGGCGTCATCGGTGAGCGCGACCGCTGCCCCAACCTCGCGGGCCCGGTGGAGAACAGCGGCTGCCCGGACACCGACGCGGACTCCGACGGCGTGGTGGACCGCATCGACAAGTGCCCGGACGTCCCGCAGGGCAAGCGCGGCCGTGACGGCTGTCCGCTCGCGCGCACGTCGGGGAACAAGATCGTCATCCTGGAGCAGGTGAACTTCGCCACCGACCAGGACGTCATCCTCTCCGAGTCCTATCCGGTGCTGGAGGAGGTCGCGCGGGTGATGGAGGAGAACCCGAAGATGGACCGCATCCTCATCGAGGGTCACACCGACTCGCGCGCCAGCGACCAGTACAACCTGGAGCTGTCCAAGCGCCGCGCCGCCAGCGTGAAGCGCTTCCTCATCGAGACCGGCGTCGCCGCGGAGCGCGTGTGCTCGCAGGGCTACGGGCGCAGCATGCCCCTGGCCGACAACGCCACGGAGGAGGGCATGGCCCTCAACCGCCGCGTGGAGTTCACCATCCAGCCGCCTCGTAGCACTGGCTGGGAGGGCTGTTGCAGCTCAGCGCCGAGCCACCGCAAGTGCCGGAGCCGTTGCACACGTCACCGGTCGTGCACGCGTTGCCGTCATTGCAGCTGGCCCCCGAGGCTT
>NZ_RAWQ01000169.1:0-24958 GCF_003668965.1 Corallococcus sp. AB030 | reverse complement strand
CCCTCAAGCCCACCGTGACCGAGGAGGTCGTGGAGCTGTACCGGCCGGACCTGGAGGCGCTGCGTGCTGGCGGCGACCGCTCCTTCACGGAGGTGCTGGAGGACCGCCGCAGCCTGCGAGGCCGTGGCGCTTCACCGCTCACCGTGAAGCAGCTGGGCGAGCTGCTCTACCGCGCCGCGCGCGTGCGCGAAGTGCGCACCACGCAGGACGGTGAAGTCACCGACCGGCCCTACCCCGGCGCGGGCGCGGCGTACGCGCTGGAGCTCTACCCCATGGTGGGCGAGTGCCAGGGCCTGGCCCCGGGCGCCTACCACTACGACCCGCTGGGCCACCGGCTGGAGAAGCTGAGCGGCCCCACGCCGGAGTTCCACGCGCTGCTGGACGAAGCCCGTGCACCGGTGGAGCCCTTCGATCGGCCGGAGGTGTTGATGGTGGTGGCCGCGCGCGTGCCCCGGCTCGCGTGGAAGTACGAGACGCTGGCGTACTCGCTGGTGCTGCAGGACACGGGAGCGTTGGTGCAGACGCTCTACCTGGTGTCCACCGCGCAGGGACTGCGGCCCTACGCGCTGGGCCGGAGCGATCCGGACTTCTTCCAGCGCGTGGCGGGCGTGGACGGCTTCGGCGAGGCCAGCGTGGGCGCCTTCGCGGTGTCGGGAGGAGACTCTCCGGACCGCTGAGCGCCCCGTGCGCCGTTCAGCAGCAGGGGCTGCCGCAGCAGTGCGAGCGGCCGTAGGTGTCGGTGAGGCTGGAGAGCGCCACGGCGTGGTCCGCCACGTCCGCCGGCTTCTTCGGCAGGTGCAGCTCCACCTCCGCGTTGTTCACCTTCCAGGTGCCGTCCGTCACCGCGTCCTTCGCGGTGGAGGGGACGACCTTCAGGTGGATGCTGGCGGGCAGGTCGAAGTCGAAGCGCTTCTTGAGGGCCTGGCGCGGATCCTTCTGGAGGGCCGCCTCGAACTCGGGCTCCTTCCACGCGAGCGCGACGGCGCGCATCCACACGGCCTGCCAGTCATTCACCGAGGCCTTGGACTCCGGACCCCGCGTGGGCTTGCGCGCCACCGGACGAGCCCGTGCGGGCGCGGCCTTCGACTCCGGCTTCTTCTTGCTCATGTCAGCCTTCTCCTCCCAGCGCATCCAACAGCGCGCGGGCCTCCGAGACGGGCGGGGTTCCCCATCCTTCGGAGAAGGTACTGTAGACCGTTTGCAGGCGTTGCCGGGCTTCTTCCTGTCGCCCGGATGCCTGGAGCACCCGTGCCAGGGCGGTGACGGCCTGCAACTCCCGCATCCGCGCGCCCTGTGCGTGTGACACCTCCGCCGCCTGCCGGAAGCACGTCTCCGCGGAGAGTGCAGTGTTTCCATCCCGCTGCAGCAGCACCCGCCCTTTGACGTGAAGCATCTTGGACTCGTGGTACGCCTCGCCCAGGGCCTGCGCGCGCTGCCGTCCGCGCTCCACGGAGGCGAGCGCTGCCTCCACATGGCCCAGCTCCAGCTCCAGCTCCGCGAGCATGGCGTAGTACGCCGGCTGGTCCATCTCCGTGCCGAACGCCTCGCGAAGCGCGATGCTGCGCCGCATCGCCTCCAGGTCCTTCATGGCCCATGCGCGCAGGATGCCCACGTAGACGGACTGCTCCAGCAGGCCGTAGCGGTGGGACAGCTCCGTGTGCTGGGAGATGAGCTGGAGCGCCTCCGTCCGGTCGCCGTGCTCCTGGGCAATCAACAGCAGGTAGATGAACGACAGGCCAATGCTGGTGCCGTGGTTCAGCTCGAGGCCCCACGCCACCGCGGCCTCGCCGTGCGCCTTCGCCTGGTCCGGGAAGCCCAAAAGCCACTTCCCCCGGCACAGCACGGACTCGCCGCCCACGCGCGTGTCCTGTCCGTAGAGGATGCGGTGCATCCGGTGCGCGACCGGGTCGAACAGCGCCAGGCACCGGTCCGCCTTCGCCTTCGCCTCGCCCAGGCGGCCTTCCAGCAGCTCGATGTTGGAGAGGATGGTGAGCGCCACCGCCTCCTGGCCCGCGTCTCCGGTGCGCTGCGCGAGCGCGACCAACCGGTCCAACAATCCTCGCACCCGGCGCTGGTCACCTCCCAGGTGGTAGAAGATGGAGAGGACCCACAGCGTCGGCGCCGCGTAGGGGCTCTCTCCCACCGTGAAGAGCAGCTCCAGTGAGCGCTCGGCCACGTTGCGCAGGTCCTGCGAGCGCCAGCCCTGCGTGGACATCAGCGCCGGCGCGAGCACACCGTTGAGGCTCAGCTCCAGCTGCGCGCGCTCCACCGGGTCGTCGATGGCGTCCAGCCACGACAGGCCCAGCCGGGCGAAGAGGATGGCCTCCAGGTAGGCGGAGCGCACCAGCGCGGCGAACGCGGCCTTCTGCGCGTAGATGATGGCCTTGCGCTTCAGGTTCGCGGCGGCCCAGTGGTGCGCGAGCAGATCCGGCCGCGACTCCACCTGTTCCTGGAAGTGCGCCTCCATCGCCTCCGCCGTCTTCGCGTGCATCTGCTGGCGGTACCGCTTGAGCATGGAGTCGTAGGCCGCGTCCCGCACCAGCGCGTGCTTGAAGAGGTACACGGGCCCCTTCGGCCGGCGCTTGCGGTGCAGCAGCCCCGAGCCCACCAGCCGCTCCAGGTCCGCCTCCAGCGCGTCGGGCGTCAGCGGGCTCACGTGGCGCAGCAGCTCATGCGTCAGCTCACGGCCCAGCACGGAGGCGATCTGCGCGGTCTCCTTGGCGCGGCCCAGCCGGTCCAGGCGCGCGACGAGCAGATCGCGCAGCGTGCCCGGCACCGCGGGGCCCGCCTTGCTGGCCTCCAGCGCGAAGCGGCCCTCGCGCTCCACCAGCGCGCCGGACTCGCGCAGCGTGCGCACCAACTCCTCCACGAACAGCGGGATGCCGTCCGTGCGCGTGGCGATCTCCTCCAACGCCTCCGGCGAGAGCGGGCCTCCCACGGCGGCGGTGGCCAGCCGCTCCACCTCCCCGCGAGCCAGCGCGCCCAGCTGCACCTGCGTCACCGCCGACGCGGCCCAGGGCGGCTCCAGCTCCGGCCGCGAGCTGAACACGGCGAGCAGGCGCGACGAGGACACCTCCTCCACCAGCGCCTTGAGCAGCTCCAGCGTGGACGGGTCCGCCCAGTGCAGGTCCTCCAGCGCCAGCACCACGGGCTGGCGCTCCGCCATCGCGGCGAGGAACGCGAGCAGCGCGTTGCGCGTGAGCTCCCGGTGCTTCAAGGGCGACACGTCCAGCGGAGCCCAGCGCTCCGGCGGCAGCGGCAGGGACAGCAGCGACGCGAACAGGGGCAGCGTCTCCGGCAGCTCGAAGCTGTAGCCGGACAGTAGCGCCTCCAGGCCCGTCAGCCGGCCCTCCGGCGGCAGGTCGCGGTTCGGGTCCAGCATCCGCGTGAGCAGGTCCACCACGGGGGCATACGCCTGACCGGAGCTGTCCTCCGTGCAGCGGGACTCCAGCCACGTATGGGGCTCCGCGCCCAGCCGGTCTCCCAGCTCGCGCATGAGGCGAGACTTGCCGATGCCCGGCTCACCGGTGATGAGCACCGCCTGCCCCTGCCCCGAGCGCGCCTGCTCCCAGCGCGACAGCACCAGGTCCAGCTCGCGTGAACGGCCCACCAGCGAGAGCGCGTCGTCGGTGCCGCTCCACGTCGCGTCCGCGCCCTGGAGCACGAACGTCTCCAGGCCCGGGGGCAACAGCTCGTTCGGGGACGCGGGCGCGGGGTCCAACGGGAAGTGCTTGCGCACCAACTGCTGCGTGTCACCCGTGACGAGGATGGCGCCCGAAGGCGCGGACGTGGACAGCCGGAAGGCCAGCTTCGGCGTGGTGCCCACCACGAAGCCCAGGCCAGAGAGCGTGGGATCCCGCTGCTCACGCGACACCACCAGGCCCGTGTGCAGGCCCACGCGGATCTCCACCCGCGTGCCGCGCTCGGCCTCGATGGCACGGCCGCGCCGCTTCACCTCCGCCACCATATCCAGCGCCGCCTGCGCCGCTCGCCGCGCGTCGTCCTCCCGCGCCGCCGGATAGCCAAAATAGAAGAGGACGATGTCGCCCAACGCGCTGGCGATGTGGCCGTTGTAGCGCCGGGCGATCTCGATGCAGACCTCCTGCTGGGCGCCCAGCACATGGTCCAGCTCCTCGATGTCCACCGGCCCCGGCGTCGTCTGCGTGGCGGACAGCGTGCAGCACACCACCGTCAGCTGCCGACGCGCACCCTCCGCCCACCGGCGCGAGCGCGTGGACACGGCGTTGGGCGTGCGGCTGGACAGCTCCACCGTCGCCGTCTCCGCGTTGGGGGCCGCGGGCTGGATGCGCACGGGCGAGGGCCGGCGCGGCAGGTTGGACACGTCCACCGCCTCCAGCTGGCGCAGCAGCACCTCCGCGGACACGGTGCGCTGGGACGGGTCCTTCGAGGTGACGCGCTGGAGCAGCTTGCCCAGCGGGTGCGCGGCGATGGCCGGCGGAATGGGCACCGGCTCCGAGGAGAGCTGCTGGAAGATGACCTCCGCGACGGTGGCGCCCTCGAAGATGCGGCGGCCGGTGAGGCACTCCAGGAACACCAGCCCCCACGCGTACAGGTCCGAGCGCGGCGTGGGCGCCTGCCCGCGAAGCTGCTCCGGCGCCGCGTACGACGGCGTGCCCAGCGATTCATTGGTGGACGTGATGCGCGGCTGCGCTTCCGTGCGCGTCAGCTCGTCCGTCACCGACCCGATGCCGAAGTCCAGCACCAGCGCGTTGCGGCGGGCGCCGGTGGGCACGACCATGATGTTCGCGGGCTTCAGGTCGCGGTGCACCACGTTCTGCGCGTGCGCGCACGCCAGCGCGTCCAGCAGCTGGAGCATCAGGTGGCGCGTCTCCACCGGATCCAACACGCCCTCCTCCGCGAGCACCTGCGCCAGGTTCTTCCCTGGCACGAACTCGAAGATGGAGTAGACGGCGCCGCCCTGCGCGCGGCCTGAATCGATGAGCCGCACGATGTTCGGGTGGTGCATCTGCGCGCACAGCTTCATCTCGCGCTCGAAGCGCGCGCTGCGGCGCTCCACGGACTCTGGCGTCGCGCCGTCCGTCAGGCGCAGGAGCTTCACCGCCACGTTCTGGCCGGTGGTCACCTGGCGGGCCTTGTAGACGCGGCCGAAGCCGCCCTCGCCCAGCTCCGAAAGGAGTTCGTACCGGCCCTGGAAGGCTTCCAACAGCTGGGGATCCATTGGGTTCTTCATCGCGTTCCCGAGCCTCGCTCCATTGATGACCGTCCCCCCCGCCTGGGCAGGGTGATGACGAACTCCGTGAACTCACCCGGCACCGACTCCATGCGGAACGTGCCCTGATGGCCCTGCACGATGATGTCATGGCTGAGCGACAGCCCCAGCCCCGTCCCCTGCCCTGGTGGCTTCGTGGTGAAGAAGGGGTCGAAGATTCTTCCCGCACTCTCCACGGGGATGCCCGGCCCGTTGTCGCGCAGCCGGACCTCCACCTGCTCCTGACGCGCGAGGGTGCGAACCTTGAGCACCGGCACGTACGTGGCCCCCTGCGTCTGGCGCTTCTGACGCATGGCGTAGAGCGCGTTGTCCACGACGTTGATGATGACGCGGCCCACGTCCGCGCGACTCAACTCCAGCCGTCCCACGTCCGGGTCGTACTCGGCATCCAGGTGGACGGTCAGCGGTTCGCCGCGCATGCCGCCCTGTCCCAGCGCGATGCTCTCCGCGACCAGCGCGTTCAGCTCCACCAGCTCGCGCGGACCGGGCGAGCGGCGCGCGTGCTGGAGCATGTTCTGGATGAGCGCGTCCGCGCGGCGGCCGTGCTCGTTGATCTTCTGCACGTTGGTGCGCAGGCACGCGAGCGCTTCATCCACGTCGCTCGCGGAGCCCACCGTCAGCCGTTCGCGCTGCGGCTCCAGCACGCTGGCCAGGTCCTCCGTGAGGCCCACGGAGAGGCCGGCGAAGTTGCTGATGAAGTTGAGCGGGTTGCGCAGCTCGTGCGCCATGCCGCCCACCAGCGCCGCGAGCGAGGCCAGCTTCGCGTCCATGATGAGCTGCATGCGCTGCACCGTCTCCTGCTCGATGCGGCGGTAGAGCCTCGCGTTCTCCAGCGCGAGCGCCGCCTGCCCCGCGAACGCGACGAGGAACTCCAGGTCGTCCTCGGAGAAGCTCTTGGGCGTGGAGACGTTGTCCACGTAGAGCACGCCCAGCACCTCGTCGCGGGGCTTGAGCGGCACGCACATGGAGGCGCGGATGGAGCTGAAGATGACGGACTCCGCGGCGCCCAGGCGCGGATCATTCACCGCGTCGGAGAAGAGCGCCGCCACGCTCCTGCGCAACACGAAGTCCACGATGTTCTGGCTGTAGATGGGCCCGCGCACGGCCGTGCCCTCGGCCGTCTTCGTCACGCGCGGCTCCAGCTTCCCCGTGCCCTCGTCCATGAGCAGGATGACGCCCCGCTCCACGTGGAGGATTTGAAACGCCAGGTCCAGCACCCTGCCGGGCAGCGCCTCCAGGTCGTCCGTGACGGACAAGAGCTTCGCCACCTCCTGGAGGATGCGCATCCGCTCGCGGGCGCGCGTGGCCGTGCCGGGGGCCTCCTCCGCGGACTTCTCCGAGCCGGACACCGCCTTCACCAGCGTCTTCAGCGGCACGCGGGTGAGCGCGCGCGTGAGCTGGGGACGGGGTTCGTCGGGCGGGCCCGCGGGTGCGGCCGGTGGTGCTTCGTGGGTCAGCAGGAAGATGAGGTCACCCAGCGTCAGCGTGTCGCCGGGGCGCAGCTCCTTGCGGCGGATCTGCACGCCGTTGACGAACGTGCCGTTCTTGCTCTGCAGGTCGGTGACGAAGAAGCGCCCGTCGGAGGACTCGATGCGGGCGTGCTGGCGCGACAGGCTGCGGTGGGGAATGCAGATGCCCTGGTCGTCCGCGCGGCCAATGGTGATGGGCACGTCCCCCAATGGGTAGGACAGCTCATCCGGTTGCCCAGGGTTGTAGACGAGCATCGGCACGGCTTTCAGACCCCCTCCAGGGTCGCAAGCCTAGCCGAAAAGGACGCGCGCGAACCGCCCCGGCGGATTCAGCCGGAGCGGCGGGCCCTTGCCTTAAGCGGCGCTCGCGGCCGGAGCCAGGAGCCCCCGGTCGCGCAGCGTGTCGAGGATGCGCTCCAGCCCCGCATCCACCGTCTCCGCGTCGGAGCGGACGGTGATTTCCGGGGACTCGGGCGGCTCGTACGGGTCCGACACGCCGGTGAAGTGCGGAATCTCCCCGGCCAGGGCCTTCTTGTAGAGCCCCTTCACGTCGCGGGCGATGAGCGCGTCCAGGCTGGCCTGGACGTAGCACTCCAGGAACGGGATGCCGGCCTGGGTGGCCAGGGCGCGCACCTCGTCCCGGGAGTTCTTGTACGGCGAGATGGCGGCGGTGATGACGCCCACTTCGTGCTTCGCCAGCACGCGCGCCACGTAGCCGATGCGCCGGACGTTCTCCTCGCGGTCCGCGCGGCTGAAGCCCAGGCCGCGGGAGAGGTACGTGCGCACCTCGTCCCCGTCGAGCAGCTCCACGCGCTGCACGGGCGACAGCTGCCGTGCCACCGCGGCGGACAACGTGCTCTTGCCCGCGCCGGACATGCCAGTGAACCAGAGGATGAAGCCCGGACGCTGTTGCATCGCCACTCCCCTACCTGTCCACCGCGGGACCGTTGATCATCCCCGCGCCCACGGTGGCGTTGGTGCCCTCGTCCACGAGGATGAAGCTGCCGGTGCTGCGGTTGCGCCGGTACTCGTCGAAGAAGAGCGGCACCGTCGTGCGCAGCGTCACCCGGCCCACCTCGTTGAGCTTCAGGCCGGGGCTCTGGTCGTCGCGGTGCAGCGTGTTGACGTCCAGCCGGTAGTGCAGCTGCTTCACCATGGCGCGCGCCATGCGGGTGGTGTGCTTGATGGCCAGACGCGAGCCGCTGTTGAGCTGCGTCGAGTCCGACAGCCAGCACACCATCGCGTCGATGTCCTGGCTCGCGGTGGGCGGGTTGCCCGGGCGGCACAGCATGTCGCCGCGGCTGATGTCCAGCTCCTCCTCCAGCGACACGTTCACCGACATGGGCGGGAACGCCTCCGTCAGCGGCTTGCCGGCCAGCTCCAGCGCCTTGATGCGCGTGGTGAAGCCGGACGGCATCACCATCACCTCGTCGCCCGGGCGCATCACGCCGCCCAAGAGCTGCCCGGAGTACGCGCGGTAGTCGTGGAACTTCTTCGCGGACGCGGGCCGGATGACGCCCTGCACGGGGAAGCGCAGGTGGATGAGGTCCCGGTCGGACGCGATGTGCACGTTCTCCAGGTGGTGCAGGAGCGTGGGGCCCTGGTACCAGGACATCTTCTCCGAGCGCGTCACCACGTTGTCCCCGCCCAGCGCGGAGATGGGGATGAACGACAGGTCGGACACGTCCAGCTTCATGGAGAACTGGCGGAACTCCTCCCGGATGCGGTCGAAGACGCCCTGGTCGTAGTCCACCAGGTCCATCTTGTTCACGCACAGCACCAGGTGCGGCACGCGCAGCAGCGACGCGATGAACGCGTGGCGCCGCGTCTGCTCCAGCACGCCCTTGCGCGCGTCCACCAGGATGAGCGCCAGGTCCGCCGTGGACGCACCCGTCACCATGTTGCGCGTGTACTGCAGGTGTCCGGGCGTGTCCGCGATGATGAACTTGCGCTTCGCCGTGGAGAAGTAGCGGTACGCCACGTCGATGGTGATGCCCTGCTCGCGCTCGGCCTTCAGGCCGTCCAGGAGCAGCGCCAGGTTGACGTACTCGTCGCCCCGGGCCTGGCTCGTGCGCTCCACAGCGGCGAGCTGGTCCTCGAGGATGGACTTCGTGTCGTACAACAGCCGCCCGATGAGGGTGCTCTTGCCGTCATCCACGGAGCCCGCGGTCGCGAATCTCAGCAGTTCCACTAGAAGTATCCCTCGCGCTTGCGGTCTTCCATCGCCGTCTCAGAGAACTTGTCGTCCGCGCGGCTGGCGCCACGCTCCGTCACGCGGGAGGCCGTCACCTCATCGATGACCTGCGCCACCGTGGACGCGGTGGACGGCACGCACGCGGTGCACGTCATGTCGCCCACGGTGCGGAAGCGCACCGTCTCCGTCGTCACCGTCTCGCCGGGAATCATGGACATGAAGGGCGACCAGGCCATCAGCATGCCGTCCCGGCGGAACACCTCGCGCCGGTGCGTGTAGTAGATGGACGGCAGCGCCACGTTCTCCCGGCCGATGTACTGCCAGATGTCCAGCTCGGTCCAGTTGGACAGGGGGAACACGCGCAGGTGCTCACCGCGGCGGTGGCGGCCGTTGTAGAGCGACCACAGCTCCGGCCGCTGGTTCTTCGGATCCCACTGGCCGAACTCGTCGCGGAAGGAATAGACGCGCTCCTTCGCGCGGGCCTTCTCCTCGTCGCGCCGGGCTCCGCCGAAGACGGCGTTGAAGCCGTTCTTCTCGATGGCCTCCAGCAGCGGCTGCGTCTGCAGGCGGTTGCGGGACGCGCGAGGACCCTTCTCCTCCGTCAGCTTCCCCGCGTCGATGGCCTCCTGCACGGACGCGACGATGAGCCGCGCGCCCAGTTCCGCCACCCGTTCATCGCGATACTGGATGACCTCCGGGAAGTTGTGCCCCGTGTCCACGTGCATCAGCGGAAACGGCAGCGGTGCGGGCCAGAAGGCCTTGACCGCCAGGTGCAACATCACCGCGGAGTCCTTCCCACCGGAGAAGAGCAGCACCGGCCGGTCCAGCTCCGCCGCGACTTCCCGGATGATGAAGATGGACTCGGCTTCCAGCGCCTCAAGATGTGAAAGCTCGTAGCTCACGGTCAGGCAAGCTACCACAACCCTTCCCACGCCCAACCGTGGCCGTGAAGGTTTCCGCTTCCGCGAGTGTGAGACACGCCGGATGCGACATGCCGGAGGGGGCGATGAAACATGGCCGGAGGACCTGCTGGGATGGATGTTTCACGGCCCCACTCCGGGTGCGTGCCCGGGGCCCCCACGCGGTGTGCGGGAGGCGGTTTCCGTGAGGGGGGCGCATGGTATAGACGGCCGCGCCATGGCAAGCGCAACCCCTCCCGTCCTCGACCGTTGGTTCCCGTCCCGCAAGCCGCTCCCGGAGCCGCGCCTGCGCCTGTTCTGCCTGCCGTTCGCCGGCGGGAGCGCGGCCATCTACCAGTCCTGGGGCATGGCGCTGCCCACGGGCGTGGAGCTGTGCGCGGTGCAGCTGCCCGGGCGCGAGCGGCGCCTGATGGAGCCCGCGCTCAAGTCCATGCCGGAGCTGATGGACGTGCTGATGCCGGCGCTGACGCCGCTGATGGACCGGCCCTTCGCGCTGTTCGGCTACAGCATGGGGGCGCGCATCGGCCTGGAGGTGGCCCGGACGCTGAAGCGCCAGGGCGGCCCGAAGCCGCTGGGCTTCATCGCCGCGGCGGCGCCCCCGCCGTCGCACAACGACCGGGAGCCCATCCACACGCTGGATGATGCGGGGTTCATCGCGAAGCTGCGCGAGTACGACGGCACGCCGGAGGAGGTCCTCCAGCACAAGGAGCTGCTGGAGCTCATCCTCCCCACGCTGCGAGCGGACTTCGCGCTGGCCTGGTCGGAGAACGGCAAGGACACGGCCCCGTTGGACATCCCGCTGTCCGTGTACGCGGGCAAGGGGGACAAGCACGTGGGCCTGGACATGATGGAGCACTGGCGCGCGGAGTCCACCGCCGACGTGCGCCTCCGCCACTTCGAGGGAGGCCACTTCTTCATCCGCACGCACGGGCCGCCGGTGCTGGCGGCCGTGCGCGAGGACCTGACGCGCTGGATGACGACGCAGGGTTAGGCCGTCTTGATGACCGGGGCCATGTCCCCGGCCAGCGGCACGGTGTGCTGCCAGCGCACCGTGAGCGCCCCGCTCCGGGGCCTGCGGAAGGCCAACGCCGCCTGGTGCCGGGCGGACGGCTTGTGCTGCATGAACTGCCACACGTCCGGCAGGTCGTTCATCCGCGGGTCGAAGCTGATGCCGGGCATCTGTCCCGGCACCAGATCGAAGCCGAACTGATCCAACGGCAAGGAAAGGCCCGCGCCGCGCGCCTTGATGTAGGCCTCCTTCAGGGTCCAGTACTCGAAGAAGCGCTCACGCTGGCGCTCCTTGGGCAGCGAGCGCAGGGCCTGCACCTCCGTCTTCGCGAAGTAGTGGTCGGCGATCTCCACCGTCTCGCCGGGCCGCTCCGCGTCTTCGATGTCCGCGCCCAGGTCCACGTCCCGGCCCACCGCGACCAGGGCCATGCCATCCGTGTGGCTCAGGTTGAAGCGCAGCCACTGGCCCTCGGGACCCACGATGGCGGGACGGCCGTACTCGTTGGGGACGAAGCGCCAGGCCTCCGGCGCGACGGGCGCGTAGCGCGACAGGGTCAGCCGCACCAGCGCGTGGGACACCAGGTACTGCCGCTGGTGCCGCTCGAAGTGGAAGCGCCGCTGCCGCTCGCGCTCGCTGGGGTCCAACAGGGCCTTGTAGGCCTCCAGGAGGCGCGGGTCGTCGATGCGCTCGGGTTCGACGATCCACACGTGGACCTCGTCGGGGCGCAGGTCGAGGGGCGTGGAAGAGAGGGACACCGTCATGTCGTGCAGGCAATCAGGAACCGCCGCGCCTGTCACGGGGGCTGGTCCGGCCGCTCGGCGGGCGCGTAGGCTTCACCGCCCTACGCTGAGGGGGAGAGACACGCATGGACCTGACCACCGCGACGACGAAGCTCCAGGCGCTGCGCCGGGACATGACGGGCCACACGGACCGGAACGACGAGCGCCGCATCCTGGACCTGCTGGAGGGCGCCACCAGCGAGGAGCTGAACTTCCTCCTGTCCAACGTGGACCTGGTGCGCCTGCTGTCGGACCTGGATGACCGGCTGGTGGGCCCGGACAACCACACGGCGCTCCTGGACCTGCTGTGCACGCGCCGCGCGGCGGAGCTGTCCCTGCCGGTGCGCGCGTCGCTGGCCACCGCGCTCCAGAAGGGCGCCACGCCCGCGCAGGCGGAAGCGCGGCTGCGCGACCTGTTCCTGGGACTGAAGGGCCGCGAGCTGACCGGGTTCAAGAACCTGCTGGAGGCGGGCGGCGAGTACCACGACCTGCACAAGCTGGTGTTCGACGACGTGGACGACATGGTGGTGCGCACCGAACTGCTCGCCCACTTCCAGCGCGAGGCGCAGGCCTTTCCCAGCGGCGAGAACAAGGTCCTGAGCGACATCGACGACACGTTCTTCGCCAACTGGGTGGACCAGCGCTACCCGCCGAAGACGGTGTACCCGGGCGTGCTCGCGTTCTACCAGGAGCTGGACCGGGGGCCGGGCATCATCCCGGGCCGCGCGGGCGACCTCGTCTTCGTGAGTGCGCGCCCGCAGGATCCGCTGGGCCTCATCGAGAACGCGACGCTGGACTCGCTGAGCAAGCGCGGCGTGCCGCTGGCGGTGATGCTCTCCGGCAGCTTCTTCTACCTCGTGGGCAACACGCGCATCGCGCAGAAGAAGTTCGAGAACTTCGAACAGTACGCGCGCCTCTTCCCCGAGTACGGCTTCGTCTTCGTGGGCGACAGCGGCCAGGGCGACGTGGAGTTCGGCGCCCGCATGCGCGAGTCCCTGCCCCAGGCGGTGCGCGCCGTGTTCATCCACGACGTGGTGGCGACGCCGCCGGAGCAGCGGGACGCCTGGCGCGCGAAGCACGTCTTCTTCTTCGACACGTACGTGGGCGCGGCGGTGGACGCGTTCCACGCAGGCGTCATCTCCCGCGACGGCGTGGACCGCATCGCCGCCGCCGCGACCGAATCACTGGCGGCCATCGCATTCCCCTCCCCGGCCCTGCGTCAGGCACGGGAGGCGGAGCTGGAGCGCGATCTGGCCCTGTTGCGGACGTTTTGAGCCCGCGCTGAAGGCCCGCGCCGCACGGTTTCCATCACCGGGCAGCCCACCGGTCCCGGACAGTTGGCGGGACGTACGAGGCACCCCAACCTTCCGGGCGCTTCACAGGGGTGAAGCGGCCGTCTGGGGACGGAAGGAAGGGCTCCGGGAGGTTCCCGGGGCCCTTCCGGGGCGTGAGGGGGCGCGCGGGACCGATGGAACTGTTTCCCATCCATTTGCTGTTCATCGTCGTCTTGATGAACCGCTACATCCTCGGCCCCTTCCTGCGGCGGCTGAAGGGGCGACGGTTCGAACGGGTGGACGACTCCTACCGTCCGAAGGTCGCCATCGTCGTTCCCCTGTTCAACGAAGGCCAGGGCATCTTCCACACCGTCCGGGCCCTGCTGGACCAGGACTATCCCAGCGAGCTCACCGAGATCATCGTCGTGGATGACTGCTCGCGCGACGACAGCGTCGCGTGGGCCACCAAGGCCGCGGAGGGCCACCCCAACGTCCGGGTGATGCGCAACCCGGAGAACATGGGCAAGCGCAAGGGCATCAACCGGGGCGTCCGCGCCGCGGTGGACGCGGAGATCATCGTCTCCGTGGACTCAGACGTGGTGGTGGAGAAGAGCGCCGTGCGCCAGCTCATCCGCCGCTTCGTGCACCCGAATGTCGCCGCGGTGGGCGGGCGCACCTTCGTCATCAACCGTCACCAGAACTGGCTGACGCGGATGATCGAAATCAAGTTCCACTTCGCCCAGAAGTGGCTGAAGGACCTGGAGCGCTCGTTCCGTCAGGTGATGTGCCTGTCCGGTTGCCTGACGGCGTATCGCCGTTCCGTGCTGCTGGAGCTGGAGCCCATCCTGGAGGCGCGCGCCATCGCGGGCATCCCCATCAAGTACGGCGAGGACCGCTTCCTCACGCGGCAGATCGTCAAGCACGACTACGAGACGGTCTACACGCTGGACGCGTACTGCTTCACCGCCGCGCCCTCCACGCTCGCGGGCTACTTCAGCCAGCAACTGCGCTGGCGGCGCTCCAACCTGGTGGACCTCATCTGCGGCCTGTCGCACGCGTGGCGGCTGCACCCGGTCATCACCGTGCACTACGTATCGCAGCTGGCGCTGCTGCTGGCGTACCCGGTGGTCATCGTCCACAACCTGCTCAACGGCGAGTTCTGGGACATCCTCGCGTTCCACTTCCTGGTGATTGGCCTGTTGGGCTTCATCTACCGGATGGAGACGCGCTACCTGCCGGAGGACCGGCGCGTGCACCCCGCGAGCTTCCTGCCCATGGCGCTGCTCATGCCGGTGACGTACGCGCTCTTCACGCCGCTGGCGCTGCTGACGCTCGACTCCGGGAGCTGGGAGACGCGCGGCAGTCCCACGACGGCGCCGGCGCCCTCCCCCGTTCCCGCCCCCGCGAAGCTCACGTCCAACTCCGCAGGCGAAGGAACCCCGTCATGAACCAGCAGGTCGCCAACCGGCTCAACTCCATCGCGGTGACCGCCTACAAGTTCATGGGCTCGGTGCTGCTGGCGCTGATCCTCCTGGGCCTGATGTCGTTCCTCGTGGTGCAGGGCTTCTTCCTGGCGAGCAACAGCTGGGCGGCGCCCACCATCCTGTCTCCCACCGACCCCAACGTGCTGGCGCTCAACGCGCAGGCGGCGCAGCAGGAGTCGGAGCGGGACGGGTTGATGGCCCGAAGGCGAGAGGCGTCGGACCGGCTCCTGGAGGCCGAGCGGACCGTGGCCGCGGAGCGGTCCTTCCAGCAGCGCTTCGTGGTGGCGCTCAAGGGGGAGAAGCGCTCCCGCGACCGGCTGGCGAGGCGGCTGTCCGCGCTGCGCCAGGAGTACCTGCGCACGGGTGAGGAGATCGCCGAGTCCAACCGCGCGTTCAGCGGCCTGTCCCGCACGCGGACGAACGCGCTCTACGGCGCGAAGCTGATGGAGCGGGAGGACGTGCTCACCGCCAACCACCACCTGGCGCAGATGGCGCAGAGCAACCTGTCCCTGGCGCAGGAGACGGTGGACCTGGACATGCGCCTGGACACGCTCCGGCGCGAGAGTGAGGGGCTCACCGCCGCGGAGAACGGCCTGGGCCGCGACACCGCCTCCGAAGGCCTGACGACGGACACGCTGCTGCTGGAGCGTGAATACACGCAGTCGGTGCTGGCGCTGGCCCGCGCGGACGCGCAGCGCAAGAGCCTGGAGGCGGACGTGCGCGCGCTGGACGACCGCATCCGCCGCTTCGACCACCTGCTCCAGGTGGTGCATGGCTCGCCGTACCTGAAGGCGGTGGAGCAGAACCTCAACGTGGCCTTCGTGCCCTACGAGAACCTGCCCAACGCCCGGGCCGGCACCCCGCTCTACACCTGCGCGCTCAAGATCTTCTGGTGCCGCGAGGTGGGCGTCGTGGGGCCCGTGCTGGAGGGTGAGATCTCCCAGCAGCACCCCATCCGCCAGTACCACTTGCGGGGCGTGATGGTGGAACTCCAGCTTCGGGATGCGCCAAGCGCGCGCGAGCCGCTGCTTCACCTGGGCCATCCCCCGTTGATGCTGTGAACCCCGTCGTGAAATCGGAAAGGAAGCGGAGGATGCGGACGAGCCTCGCGAGGGGAGCCCTGCTGGGGCTCGGGTTGTGGGCGGGCGTGGCGCCGGCGGAAGAAGCGGGGACGGTGCGGGCCCAGGGAGACCTCGCGAAGGGCTATTGCGAACGCGTGCGCGGCACCGCGAAGGCGGAGGCCGTGCTGGAGCTGGCGCCGGAGGTGTTCGCCAGTGTGGGCGCGGTGAACGCGGGCGACGCCACGGGAGGCTCGGACGACTTTCCCCTGGGCTCTCCCAAGCTGCGCGTCACCGCGGGGCTGGGCTACGACTTCGTGGGCCTCTACCGGGGCCACACGCTGCGCTCGCGCGCGGAGGCCGAGTGTCGCCGCTATCAGGCGCTCGCCGCGCTCCAGAGCGCCGTGGATCAGGGCTCGCGGCTGGGGGAAGCGGCGGCGCTGGACGCACGCTCCCGGGCCCTGGCCACCTCCCTGCCCCGCGCGGAGGAGCTGGTGGCCCATCTGCGCGACGACCTGCGCGACGGCGGCGCGACGCTGGAGGAGCTCAACGCGGTGCAGGTGCGGTTGGATCATCTGCGCTCGCTCGCGCGCGACACCGCCCAGGCCCGCGAGCGGCTGGCGCTCGAACCCGCGGTGCCGGAAGGGCAGACCCTGGGCGCGCTGATCAGCGCCTTCGAGGCCGCGGATGATCAAGTCGAGGTCCTGTCCGGCGGCCTGCGCACGGCGGGCGCGTGGCGCCTGAGCGTGCGCGGCGGCTACGACGAGGTCTTCGACGTGGACCAGAGCACGCCCCTCTTCGGCCAGCTCACGCTGGGCTACAACCTGGGCCAGCTGTGGCAGGGCCGGGCCAACGCCCAGGCTCGCGAGGGCCGCCGCCTGGAGTCGCGCGACGCGGTGGATGGAGCGCCCCGGCGGGTGCGCCAGCTCCTGGGCGAATTGCGCATCACCGAGCGCAGCGAGCAGCAGCGCCTGGGCGAGGTGTCCGCGCTGGTGTCCGACCTGCAGGGCCAGCTGCGCGAGGTGGAGCAGTTGCAGACGCGGCAGGTGCGCCGCTTCCGGGACTACCTGCTGCTGGAGCTGGCGCGACTGCAGGCGGAGCAGGCCTACCTGGGCGCGCATCTGAAGACCCTCCGCACGCTTCTGGGGGAAACGGGCCCATGAGCGACGCAAGGCAACGGCGGTGGGTGGCGCTCGGGACGTCGGGCGTGTTGATGCTGTGGGCGGGCGCACTGCTCCTGAGCCACGGCGCCTGCAACAGCGCGAGGAAGCCCATGGAATCCCCCGCATCCTCCAGCACGCGCGCGCTGCGCACCGACCCTCCGGCCACGAAGAACGGACTGGCCCCCGTCACGCGGGGGCAGCTGCACGTCACCGAAGGCCAGGTCGAGAACCTCCAGGAGGAAGAGGAACAGGATGGGACGCAGTTCGCCATCGAGGGGCCGCGCCAGCGCGCGGTCGTTCCGGAAACGACGGGGGACGAGGCGGAGCTGCGCTTCACGTGGTTGGGCGCCACCAGCGAGGTGGTTCCGCTGGCGTCGGGCCAGCAGCGCGAACAGGCGGGCCTCAAGCTGCGCGCGCGGGACGGCTGCAACGTCATCTACGCCATGTGGCGCATCGCGCCCTCCGCGGGCATCGTGGTCCAGTTCAAATCCAACCCTGACGACCACGAGAGCCGCGAGTGCGGCAACGCGGGCTACACCACCGTGCGGCCGCGCTTCATGGAGCCGTTGGATCGGCTGTCCCCCGGTGAGTCCCACGTGCTGCGCGCCCGCATCGACGCGAACGTGCTGACCGTGTACGCGGACGGTGTGCGCGTCTGGGAGGGATTGCTGCCCCCCGACGCGCTCGGCCTGGAAGGCCCCGCCGGGATGCGCACGGACAACGCGCGCGTGCGCTTCGAGCTGCTCGTGCCCCAGGCGGCCGGCCCCACCTCGCACCTCTGAGGCGGTCGTCCGGAACCCGCCCGTCGGGGCGAATGGCTGGGGGGCCCCCCTTGCATGGAAGATCCGGGCGTGGGTTGCTTGAGGCACCGATGCCCGACCGCGATCCGCTGGCCTCGACGTATCGTCCACCGCAGGGCCTGGAGGCGTTGGAAGACGCCCTCCGCCGCGACCTGGACATCCTGTCCTACCCTGCCCGCGGCTGGGTGCCGCCGCGCTCCACTCCGGACGGCCGTCCCATCCTGGACGTGCTCGTCGTGGGCGGAGGCCAGAGCGGGCTGGGGGCCGCGTTCGGGCTGATGCGCGAGCGCGTGACGAACGTGCTCGTGCTGGACGACGGCAGGGACGGCTTCCACGGGCCCTGGAAGACGTTCGCGCGGATGATCACCCTGCGCACGCCCAAGTACCTCACCGGTGCGGACTACAACATCCCCAACCTCTCCTTCCGCGCCTGGTACGAAGCGCAGCACGGCGCGGAGGGCTTCCAGCAGGTGGCCCTCATCCCGAAGGAGCTGTGGGCGGACTACCTCCTCTGGTACCGGCGCGTGCTGGGCATCCCGGTGAAGTGCGGCACCAAGGCGGGCGCGCTGCGCTGGCGCGCGGACCTGGACTGCTTCGAGGTCCCCGCCGCGCACAACAACGAGGCGGAGTTCCTCCTCGCGCGCAAGGTGGTGCTGGCCACCGGCATCGACGGCTCCGGCCGCTGGGAGGCGCCGCCAGAGGTGCAGCCGCTGCCGCGCGCGCTGTGGGCACACACGCATGACCCCATCGACTTCGCCGCGCTGAAGGGCAAGCGCGTGGGAGTGCTGGGCGCGGGGGCCTCCGCGTTCGACAACGCCTCCGTGGCGCTGGAGATGGGCGTGGGCCAGGTGGACCTGTTCTACCGCCGCAAGAAGCTGCCCAACGTGAACCCCTACCGCTGGGCGGAGTTCGCGGGCTTCCTGCGCCACCACGGCGACCTGCCGGACGCGCAGCGCTGGCGCTTCATCCGGCAGATCATCGACATGGGCCAGCTGCCGCCGCGCGACACCTTCGAGCGCGCCCGCCGCCACCCGCACTTCCACCTGCACGCGGAGAGTCCCTGGGTGGAGGTGAAGGCGCAGGACGGCATGGCCGTGGTGCGCACGCCGCACGCGACGCACGCGTTCGACTTCCTCATCATCGCGTCCGGCTTCACCACGGACCTGTCGCTGCGGCCGGAGCTGGCGGAGCTGCACCCGCACATCGCGCTGTGGAAGGACCGCTTCACGCCGCCGGAGAACGAACGGAACGCGGACCTGCTGCGCCACCCGTACCTGGGCCCCTCCTTCGAGTTCCAGGAGAAGCAGCCCGGCACCGCGCCATGGCTGGGCGGCGTGTTCAACTACACCTTCGGGTGCCTGCTCTCGTTGGGCTTCGGCGGCGCCAGCATCTCCGGCATGAAGTACAGCCTGCCCCGCCTGGTGGGCGGCATCACGAAACAGCTCTACCTGGATGACAGCGAGCGCCACTTCCGCGCGCTCGCGGACTACGCGACGACGGAGTTCGAGACGTGAGTGCATCTGTAACCGTGTTTCGCAGCGAGCGCGTGGTGACGCCCGAGGGCACGCGCGCCGCGGCGGTGGTGGTGCGCGACGGGCGCATCGAAGGCATCCACGCGACGGTGGACGTGCCGAAGGACGCGCAGGTGGTGGACCTGGGCCGGGACGCGCTGTTGCCCGGCATCGTGGACAGCCACGCGCACATCAACGAGCCCGGCCGCACGGACTGGGAGGGCTTCGCCACGGCGACGGCGGCGGCGGCGGCGGGCGGCATCACCACCGTGGTGGACATGCCGCTCAACTCCATCCCCGCGACCACGTCCCTGGCCGCGCTGCGCACCAAGGCGGAGGCCGCCTCCGGCCAGTGCGCCATCGACTACGGCCTGTGGGGCGGCGTCATCCCCGGCAACGCCCACGAGCTCCAGGCGATGGTCGAAGCGGGCGCGCCGGGCTTCAAGTGCTTCCTCGTGCACTCGGGCGTGGATGAGTTCCCCGCCGCCACGCGCGAGGTGCTGGACGCGGCCATGCCCATCCTCGCGAAGGCGGGCGTGCCGCTGCTGGTCCACGCGGAGCTGACGGACCATGAACCGCCCTTCGCGGGCGACGTGCGCGCGTATGCCAGCTACCTCGCGTCCCGTCCGGCCGCGTGGGAGGTGGACGCCATCCGGATGATGATCGACCTGTGCCGCAAGCACCGCGGCCCCGTGCACATCGTCCACCTGTCCGCGGCGGACGCGCTGGACGACATCGCGAAGGCGAAGGCGGAAGGGCTGCCCTTCACGGTGGAGACGTGCCCGCACTACCTCACCTTCACCTCGGAGGAGATTGAGGCCGGCGCCACCCACTTCAAGTGCGCCCCGCCCATCCGAGAGGCGGCCAACCGCGAGCGGCTGTGGGCCGCGGTGAAGAGCGGCCTCATCGACCTGGTGGTGTCGGACCACTCGCCCTGCACGCCCGCGCTCAAGAAGCTGGAGGCCGGAGACTTCTCCGGCGCGTGGGGCGGCATCGCCGGCTTGCAGCTCAGCGTGTCCGCGGTGTGGACGGGCATGCGCGCGCGCGGCCTGGGCCTGGACGCGCTGGTGGAGCGCATGGCGCACCGCACCGCGAAGCTGGCCGGATTGTCGGGGCGCAAAGGAGCCATCCAGCCCGGGCTGGACGCGGACTTCGTCGTCTTCGCCCCGGAGGCGCGCTTCAAGGTGGCGCCCGAGGACATCCGCCACCGGCACCGGCTGACGCCCTACGCCGGACGCGAGCTGGAAGGCCGGGTGATGAGGACATACCTGCGCGGCCAGCGTATCTTCGACGCCACCGAGGGACTGACGGGCCCGCGCATCGGCCAATGGCTGCCGCGCGGCTAGCCCCGACGGTCCGGGAGAGGAATGCCGATGCAAGCCGAAGCACCCGGGGCGATGCACGTCGCCTTCGCTGACTTGATTGATCTCGCCGCACGCAAGGTGGGCGGCAAGGCCCTGCTGGCCAACGACGAGTTCTTCGCGCCCAAGGAGTCGATGTTGGAGGCCGGGCGCGGCGTCTTCATCGCGGACAAGTTCACGGAGCGCGGCAAGTGGATGGACGGCTGGGAGACGCGCCGCAAGCGCGTGCCCGGCTATGACTGGTGCATCGTGAAGCTGGGCCTGCCCGGCGCCATCCACGGCATCGACGTGGACACCAACCACTTCCTCGGCAACTTCCCCGAGTACGCCTCGCTGGAGGCGTGCGAGGTGGACGGAGACCCGTCGGCGGAGTCGCTGGCGGAGGACGTGTCGCGCTGGACGGAGCTGGTCCCCAAGCAGCGCCTGCGCGGCGGTTCGCGCAACCTCTTCCCGGTGGCGAACGAGCGGCGCTTCACGCACGTGCGCCTCAACATCTACCCGGACGGCGGCGTCGCTCGCCTGCGCGTGCACGGACAGGTGCTGCCGGACTGGCACGCCCTCAAGAAGGCCGGGCTGGTGGACCTGGCGGCGGCGGCCAACGGCGGCTCCGTCGTCACGTGCAACGATCAGTTCTTCGGCACGAAGGACAACCTCATCTTCCCGGGCCGCGCGGCGAACATGGGCGAGGGCTGGGAGACGCGCCGCAAGCGCGTGCCGGGCTTCGACTGGATCGTCGTGAAGCTGGCCACGGCGGGCACGCTGCGCCGCGCGGAGGTGGACACCCACTACTTCAAAGGGAACTTCCCGGACCGCTGCTCGCTGGAGGGCATCCACCTGGAGGAGCCGCTGCTGGACTTCGCCAACGCGACGCACCTCCAGTGGAAGGAGCTGTTGCCCCAGTCGAAGCTCCAGGCGGACCACTGCCACGTCTTCGAGAAGGAGCTGAAGGACGTGGGCCCCATCACCCACGTGCGCCTCAACATCTTCCCGGACGGCGGCGTCAGCCGGCTGCGCCTCTTCGGGGAGCCGGCGTGACGACGCCGCTGGAGCGCCTGAACACCGCCACGACGGAGGAGGCCACCGAGGCCTTCACCCGCTGCTGCGGCAGCACGAAGTGGGTCCAGCGGATGCTGGCCGTCCGCCCATTCCGCGACGCGGAGCACGTGTACGCGGAGGCCGTGGACGCCTGGGCGCGCACGGGGCCGGAGGACTGGAGGGAGGCCTTCACGCACCACCCGCGCATCGGCGACGTGTCGAAGCTGCGGGAGAAGTTCGCCTCCACCGCGCAGTGGTCGTCACAGGAGCAGAAGGGCGTGGCCGGCGCGGATGAAGGCGTCCTGCAGGCACTGTCCCAGGGCAACCGCGACTACGAGTCCCGCTACGGCTTCATCTTCCTCGTCTGCGCCACGGGCAAGAGCGCGGCGCAGATGCTGGAGTTGCTCCAGGACCGCATGCACCACACCCCGGACGAAGAGCTGAAGATCGCGGCTGGGGAGCAGGCGAAGATCACCCGCATCCGACTGGAGAAGCTCCTCGCGTCATGAGCACCCTCAGCACGCATGTCCTGGACACGAGCACGGGCCGTCCCGCGGAGGGGCTCTCCCTCACGTTGGAGGCCCGCTCGGGCGAAGACTTCCGGGAGCTGTCCCGGGGCGTCACCAACGCGGATGGACGGGTGAAGGACCTGTCGGGCGCGAACACGAAGCTTCAGCCCGGCGTGTACCGCCTCACCTTCGACACCGGGGCCTGGTTCCAGGCCCGGGGGCAGCGGGGCTTCTACCCGTACGTGCAGGTCGTGTTCGAGGTCACCGCGACCGACGAGCACTACCACGTCCCGCTGCTCCTGAGCCCCTTCGGCTTCTCCACCTATCGGGGAAGCTGAAGGCCGGGGTAGCTGAAGCGTCAGACGCGCGGCGGTTCGACGGGCGCCTTGTCCACGGCGGGCGCCTTGTCGCCGCCGCGCTCCACCTTCTCCGGCTTGTCCGCGACAGGCTCCGCGCAGAGCGAGGAGTTGTTGGACTTGCACGCGCCGCCGTTCTGCAGGTCGAACTGCCAGCGGTGGCGCGGGCACACCACGTAGCGGCCCTCCTCCACCCAGCCTTCCGCCAGGTCCGCGCCCTGGTGCGGGCAGAAGCGCTGGATGGTGAAGCGCTTGCCGCCGGCCTCCACCACGGTGCGCTCCTTCTGGGCCTCCGTGGCGCGGATGCCGTCGCAGAACTCGCGGATGTCCTCCACCTCCACGCCCAGGAAGCCGTGCAGCACGGGCTCGTAGACGTCCGGGTTGCGGGACAGCCGCAGGCGGAAGGACAAGAGGAAGTCCTCCCAGTTCAGCTTCCGGTCCAACACGCGCACGATGTCGCTCGCGCTCACCTTCATCGCGTAGCGGCTCTTGTCGCGCATCTCCGTCACTTCATCCACGCGGCGACCCTTGAAGTCCACGCGCAGCAGCCGCGTGGGCGCCTCCGTCAGCTCCACGTAGAACGGCATGCCCACGCGGTCGTGCAGATCCAACAGGTCCAGCTTGCGCTGCAGCTCCACGCGCAGGCGGGCGTGGATTTCATCCACCTCCTCGCGCATCAGGTTGCGGCGGCGCTCGCGGAAGACGTAGGCCATGTCCTTCGCGTACGTGTGGAGGTACTCCTTGAAGTTCTCCGTCGTCACGCGCTCCGGCACCTGGGACACGAACTCCAGCGAGCCCGCGTCCAGCACGTCCCCGGGCATGGGCTCCAGGTAGCGCGTGGGCAGCGTGGGCATGCGCTTCTCCAGGTAGGAGAAGAGCACGGACGCGCGCGGGAAGATGTTCACGTCCTGGAAGTTCAGGTTGAAGAGCGCCGGGTCCAGGAAGGCCGCCGGGCCCGCCGCCGCGATGTACGCGCGGGGCTGCACCACTTCCAACGCGCGCGCCACCGCCTCGAACTTGCTGTCGCGCTTCTTCAGGCTGATGGCCGAGTACGTCTCCTGCGGGTACTCGTAGCAGGTGGGGTGCCAGATGGCGCCGGAGAACTGGGCGGAGAAGACGTCGATGGGCCCCTCCTCCGCGATGACGCGCACCAGGCGGTCGTGCATCTTGCAGTCGTTGATGTTGAGGAAGCACTGCCCGTCGCCGCGCACCATCACGCTGGAGTCGCGGTTGGTGCCCTGTTCCGACACGAAGAGCTTGATGTAGCCGCCCTTGATGGGAATCTCGCGCGAGTCCTCGCACGCGATGACGCGCTTGCAGCCGTACTTCTCGAAGATGTCCCGCAGCTCCGAGCGGCGGAACTTGGGCACCAGCACGGTGAAGTCCCGCTTCGCGATGGTGGCCAGGAACTCCGGGTCGAAGTGATCCTTGTGCTCGTGGCTGATGTAGAGGAAGCGCTCCTTGCCCGGCGTCTCCAGCAGCTCCTTCACGCGCGGCGCCAGGTGGTGGTTGCGCGGCAGCTGCATCCACGCGGAGTCGAAGGCCCCCTGGGGCGTCAGCCACGGGTCCATGACGACGAGCGCTCCAGCGGTCTCCACCGCGAAGCCCGCATGACCCAGGAAGGTGATCCGCATGAACGTCGTCCCTCGTGTGGAAGGCCCGGCCGGGAAGACCGCGCCCTGGAGTGGCTGTGTGCGCGCGGCCCATGGCCCCGGCGTCAGCTAGGCTGCGAAGCTAGGGCGTCTCTTTCCAGCGGCACCCCGGCGCGCCCCTCCTGTCGGAAAGCCCACGCACGTCCCGTCAGGCCGCGAACAAAAAAAGAGGGAGGCCCACGTGGGCCCCCCTCTCTTGCTGCATTCAGGACGTGCGGCGTGCGGACTGACTAGGGCTGGATTTCCCGGACGCTCATCCACTTGAAGTCCACGTCCGAGGCGTTGTCCCAGCGGAACGTGGCGATGGGGCCGCCCCAGGTAATCGGCATGGCGCCCACGGAGCCGCCGCAGTGCTGGGCATCCCCGCCCCAGCCGCCGTCGTCGGTCATGTCGTAGACCTTGGTCCAGGTGACCTTGTCGGCGTTGTCGTTGAGGTACAGCTCCAGCTTCACCGCTTCCGCGCCGTTCGCACCCGGCACGTTGTGCATCACGGCCTTGAAGCCCACCCAGCGGCCCTTCAGCGCGGAGGCGGCCGGCTTGTACGGCGCCTGGTCGTAGGACACGTGCCAGGTCTCCTTCTCCCAGCGCACGCGGCCGTCGTAGTGCAGACCGCCCTTGTAGCTGCTGCCCTCGCAGCCGGAGTTGTTGTCGTTGTGCTTCCCGCCGCGCGCGTACCAGGCGAAGTTGTCCTGGTTGTTGTTCACCGCGTTGACCTTCACGAAGCCGGTCATCTCGATGTTCTTCCAATCGTTCGGCGCCTGCATGTAGCCGCGGCTCGCCAGCACGTCGCGGTCATACGTGGCGATCTGCTTCGCGTCGTAGCCCGAGGCCGGGAAGGCGCTCATGCGCACCTTCGTGCTCTTCATCTTCCAGGAGCCGTCCGCGTTGCGCGTGATGGTGCCCTGCGGATCGAAGCGCTTGTCCGCGGTGGCATCCTCCGCGAGCGCCCAGGACTCACCGCCCGGCAGTGAGGGGTACAGCATCGTCACGCCGAAGCCATCCACGCCCGACGGAGCAGGAGCTGGTGTGTCCTCCGGCGGTGCGGTGGGCGTGGGCGCCGTGGGGTCCTGCGGGGCCTCCGTCTCCGAGGGGACGGGCTCCGGAGTGCCCTCCGGCTCGGGGGCCGGCGTGGG
>NZ_RAWQ01000168.1:0-25012 GCF_003668965.1 Corallococcus sp. AB030 | reverse complement strand
GCCCAATGACGCCTGCTGGTGCGGAAGTGGCTCCAAGTACAAGAAGTGCCACCGCGGCGCGGACACCGTGGAGGCCCGCCGCAAGGGCGCCGACACCAACCGCAAGGGCATCCGCCCCGGCATCGTCGGCCCCCGCCGCGTGGTGCCGCTCACCATCGGCCGGCCGGACTACGCGGACTCCGTGGCCGGCCGTCCCTCGCGCTCGCGCAACGAGCCGGACGTGAAGTCGGCGGACGTCATCGCCCGCATGCGCCGCGCCTGCCAGGCCGCCGCCCAGGTGCTGGCGGAGACCGCGCAGCACGTGCGCGTGGGCATCACCACGGACGAACTGGACGCCATCGCGCACGAGGCCTACCTCAAGCGCGGCGGCTACCCCAGCACGCTGAACTACCACAAGTTCCCCAAGTCGCTCTGCACCTCCGTCAACGAGGTCATCTGCCACGGCATCCCCGACAGCCGCGCGCTGGAGGACGGCGACATCGTCAACCTGGACATCACCATCTACCTGGATGGCGTCCACGGCGACTGCTCGGCCACGTACCTGGTGGGCAACGTGGAGCCCCAGCACCAGCGCCTGGTGCAGATCGCGAAGGAGTGCCTGGACATCGGCATCGCCGCCGTGAAGCCGGGCCGGCCCATCAGCGACATTGGCCGCGCGGTGGAGGCCCACGCCGTGAAGAACGGCACCAGCGTGGTGCGCGCCTACTGCGGCCACGGCATCGGAGAGACGTTCCACACCGCGCTCCAGGTGCCGCACTACTACGAGCCCGAAGCCGACACCGTCATGCAGCCCGGGATGATCTTCACCGTGGAGCCGATGATCAACCAGGGCCACTGGGACCACCGCACGTGGAACGACGACTGGACCGTCGTCACCGCGGACGGCCTGCGCAGCGCCCAGTTCGAGCACACCCTGCTCGTCACCGACACGGGCGCGGAGATCCTCACCGTCCCCTGAGATTCGCTGACCCCTGAAACACCACGGGCCCCGGACGCGCTTCGCATCCGGGGCCCGCTTCATTTCCAGCCGGAGACTTCGGCCTTAAGCGCGGCGGCGGCGCAGCTTCAGCGCCAGGCCGCAGAGCATCAGCAGGCTGGTGGCGCCCAGGGGGCCGGGCACCGTGCTCTGGCAGTTGCAGCCGTCGGACTCGTCCGGGTCCTGGGGGTCCGGATCCGGGTCCACCACCGCGTCGTCGGTGACGAACACGGCGGTGCTGCGCGCCGGCACCGTGAAGCCGCCCGTGGCCGCGTCGTACGCGGAGGTGCGCACCACCGGGTCCGTGGAGGCCTGAAGCACCGGGTGCAGCTTGAGCTTCAGGGACTTGTACCCGTCCGCCTTGAACGTCTGTGCGTCGTCCGTGCCGTTGAACAGCACGATGGCGCGCTTGCCCTCGGCGTTCGTGCCGTGGTCCTGCATGGCCATCACGATGAGGCCCGGAATCTGGTCCGGACCGGTGTTCTCGAAGCGCACCAGCTGCTTCACCTCGTCACCGGTGCGCAGGCGGAACAGCCGCGAGCTCTTGCGGATGGTCAGCATCTCCTCGAAGTGGTCGCGCGCCCGGACGATGTCCGCGTTCGCCGGCTTCAGCGCCGCGTCCGCCAGCATGGGCTTGAAGAGCGCCCAGCGGGCCCGGCCGTCGTCGTTGTCCTCCACGATGGGCAGCCCCACGCCCCAGTTGTTCGACTGGTAGGTCCAGTCAAGCCGGTTGAACCAGTCACCGGAGTTGTAGCTGTTGCGGTCCAGCGACTTGGAGCGCAGCAGCTCGTCGCCCGCGTGGAAGAACGGGATGCCCTGGCTCAGCGCCACCAGCGACACACCCAGGTTGTTCATCCGCACGCGCTCGGCCATGGGCAGGTCGCGCCGCGCCTTCAACTGCACCGCGTCGAACAGCGTCTCGTTGTCGTGCGCGGAGACGTAGGTGATGACCTCCTGCGGGTCCAGCGTGTAGCCGACCGGGGTCCCCTCGTTGTACTTCACCTCCGCGCCAGTGACGGACTTGCCGGTGGCGTCCACCAGCGTGTAGTCCTTCAGGTTGCCCGTCAGGCCCACGCGGATCCAATCGCCGTAGAGCAGCAGCCGGTCCTTCTGCGCCGCCTCCGTGCCCTGGTTGGAGCTGTTCGGGTCGGACAGCAGGCCGCTGATGAAGCCCTGGTCCTGGAGCCCGCTGAAGGGGCCACCGCCGCGGGCCGCGTCGCGCAGGCGGTCATTGAACGTGCCGATGCCCGTGCCCGCCATGTTGAGCTGCGTGGCGTTGGTGCCGCGCGCGTTCTTCTGCACCTCGCCGAAGTCCCAGCCCTCGCCGTAGACGTAGATGGCCTTGCCGTCCACGCCGTCCTTCTCCACGGTGAGCGCGTCCAGCGTGGCGCGCAGCTTCACCATGTTGGACTTCATGTGGTGGCCCATCAGGTCGAAGCGGAAGCCGTCCACCTTGTACGCCTTGGACCAGGTCACCACGGAGTCGATGAGCAGCTTCTCCATCATCGCGTTCTCGGACGCGGTGTTCTGGCAGCAGGTGCTCGTCTCCACGTTCCCGTCGTCGCTGAGGCGGTGGTAGTAGCCCGGGACGATGCGGTCCAACACGCTCTTGGCGTTCTGCCCGGAGGAGTTGGTGTGGTTGTAGACCACGTCCATCACCACGCGCAGGCCGTGCTGGTTGAGCGCCTGCACCATCTGCCGGAACTCCACCGTGCGCGTCGTGCCCTGCGCGTTGGTGGAGTAGCTGCCCTCCGGCACCGTGTAGTGGTACGGGTCATAGCCCCAGTTGAAGCCGTCCAGGTCCGCCACGGCCTTCACCGCCGCCTGCTGCTGGTCGGAGTCCGGCGGCAGCGACACCAGGTCGCCCGCGGGGTGCTGCTGCGCCGCGCGGTCCTCGTTGATGGTCGCGATGTCGAACACCGGCAACAGGTGCACGTGCGTCAGGCCCGCCTTCGCCAGCCGGGTCAGGTGCTTCATGCCGTCGGACTCGTGCGTGAACGCCTTGAACGTGCCGCGCTCGTTCTCCGGCACCGTCAGGTCGTTGATGCTGAAGTCGCGCGCGTGCAGCTCGTAGAGGACGATGTCCTCCGGGGCCTCCAGCACGGGCTTCGCCAGCGTGCTCCAGCCCTGCGGCGCGAGCGCGGGGTCCGAAAGGTCCACGATCTGGCTCAGCTCGCTGTTGATGGAGAGGGACACCGAGTAGGGGTCCGTGACGCGGTTGGTGACGACCTTGCCCTCCTTGCGGGCGTAGACCTCCACCTCGTAGAGGAAGTAGCGGTTCTTCCACGTCGCGTCGCCCGTCGCGCTCCAGACGCCCTTGTCGCCGGCCGTCATGGCCACGCGGGTGAAGGTGGACGTGGGGGTGCCGTCCGTGAAGAGCAGCAGGTTCACGCTCTTGGCCGTGGGGGCCCACAGGCGCAGCGTGGGGATGCCGTTCTCGAACGTCGCGCCCAGCGGCCCGTCATACGTGTCCAGGTCGTCCAGCACGCCCGCGAGCTGCGCGCTGGTGGCGTCCAGCATCACGCCCGCCGTGTTCGTCGCGGACAGGGCCACCTGGCCCTTGAGCCACGTGGCCGCGTTGGCCACGTCCGCCTCGGCGAGCTTCAGCACCGTGCGGCCCTGGAGGTTCTTGAAGCGCTCCGCCTGCGCGGGGGTGAGGCCCGCGGCGTCCACCGTCAGCGTCACCGCCGTGCCGCCCTGCACGCCGGTGCTGTTCAGCGTCATGCCGCCCGTGGGCGCCGTGTGCAGCTTGAACACCGTGCCCGCGGGCACCGCGACCTCCGGGCTCCACACCACCGTGTCGCGCGAAATCCAGTGCGCCCGCGCCAGCAGCAGGTCCCCCGCCGGAGCGTCCGCGGCGCGGATGGTCACCTTCTTGGATACACCCGAGTCGAAGGTGATGATCATCTCCTGGTTGTCCCTCTCCACCTCGAAGGCCGCGTTGCTGCCCGGGTAGGCGGTGCCCCAGTTTTCGTCGAGCGCGACCTTGCACTCGTAGATGCCCGCCGTCAGCCCGGTCGTGGTGAAGGTGTAGATGCCGTCGCCGTCCGGGTCCTGCATCATCGTGCGCAGGCAGTCCGGGGACCAGTCACCGGGACAGCCCAGCTTCGCCTGGAGCGTGCCCGCCACCGTGGCGATGGTGCTGGAGCGGTTGCTCGTCACGTACAGCGTGTTCGCGTCGAAGTAGAACTTCACCGCGCCCGCCGTCGTCTGCGTCAGCACCACGTTCGCGCCGCCGGGGCCGCCGTGCGCCTGCGCCAGCGAACCGTCCAGCGCGACCTTGAAGTGCCAGGTGCCCACCGGCACGTTGAACGAGCCCTGCCACTTGTCGTCCGCCGCGTCGTACGTCAGCGCCGTCTGCGCGCAGGTGGGGTCGTTGTCGGAGGCGCAGCCTGCCTCGCTCTGCAGATCGCCAACGACCGTCACCGACGTGGGCGCCGCCAGCGCCGACAGCGGCACGAGCGCCGCCAGGAGCCCGCCTAACGCGAGCGCTCGCGTCATGCGGGGAACCGCGAATGGAACTCTCAGGGGAAACCTCCAAGGGGGGTGTAAATCCCCGGCACGGTACCAGCCGGTCCTGTCGGGGGTGACCCTTGGGTCGTCTTCAGGGTTTACGTGACCCCCTGGATGATCAGCGTTGGAACCCGCACATCCACCCCAGGACGTCGGATGGAAAGGCATCCAACCGAGACGCGGTGCGGCAGGAATCGCGCGCTCCGTTGAGTCCGCCCGCGCCATGCGTCACACGGGTGTGCAGAGGAAGACATCCGGAACATGGCGCATTGCGCCATCAGCCGATTGTTCCGACGACCCTTCACCCCTTTCCAGACTGTTGGATACAGTGCCGCGCCTAGATGTCCTCCAGCCTCCCCTGCCCACAACCGAACGCTGCCTCCCACCGGGGTGGGTGGCGCCCGATGTTCCAGGGCCTTGTGGCCCTGTGTCTGGCGGGGTGCGCCACGGCCCCTCCGACGCCGACGCAGCCCGCGCCGGAGGCCGCCGCGACGCAGCCCGCCGCGCCCGCTCCGGAGGCTCCCGAGGCTCGGACGACCCCCGCCCCCGAACCCGTGAAGGAGGCTGCTCCGGCTTCCCCCCAAGCTCCGGCGACGAAGGAGCCCACCCGGCCCTGGGCGGACGAGGTGCTGTACTTCGTGGTGGTGGATCGCTTCGCGGACGGCGATCCCTCCAACAACGAGAAGGGCGACGTGAAGGCGGCGGGCACCTTCCACGGCGGCGACCTGAAGGGGCTCACCGCGAAGCTGGAGGAGCTGTCGTCGCTGGGCGTGACCGCGCTGTGGGTGACGCCGCTCTTGAAGCAGATTCCGGGCTTCGTCACCGGCTCTGGCTTCCCGGACTGGGGCTACCACGGCTACTGGGCGGACGACTTCCAGGCGTTGGATCCGCGCTTCGGCACGGAAGAGGACTTCAAGGCGCTGGTGGACGCGGCGCACGCTCGCGGCATCCGCGTGCTGCTGGACGTCGTCTACAACCACCCGGGCTACAACTCGCGCTACCTGAAGGACCACCCGGACTGGCTGCGCTCGGAAGACAAGGGCACCTGCGGCTCGGATGACCTGACGTCGTGCGTGGCGGGCCTGCCGGACTTCAAGACCGAACGTCCGGAGGTGGCGAAGTACCTGCTGGACGCGCAGATCGACTGGGCGAAGCGCTCCGGCGTGGACGGCTTCCGGTTGGACACCGTGAAGCACGTGTCCCACGACTTCTGGAAGGAACACCGCCGCCGCACGCGCGCGGAGATCTCCCCGGACTTCTTCCTGCTGGGCGAGCTGTGGGGCGGCGACGTGGAGGGGCTGGCGCCGTACTTCACTCCGGATGAGATGGACGCCGGCTTCGACTTCGCCTTCCAGGGCAACGCGCTGGGCTTCGTGCAGGGCCGTGGCCGCGCGGTGGCGTTCGACCGCTACCTCCAGTCTCGCGCGAAGGTGACGCCGGGCCACCACCTGTCGCACTTCCTGTCGTCGCACGACGTGGACGGGGCGCTGCACCAGCTGCAGGGCAACGTGCCCCTCTTCCGCCTGGCCGCCACGCTGCAGCTCACCACGAGCGGCATCCCCGTCATCTACTACGGCGAGGAAGTGGGCCGCGCGGGCGGTGACTGGCCGCAGAACCGCGGCGACATGCCGTGGGGCAAGCAGGCGGTGAAGCCCGGCGCGGGAAAGAAGCGCGACGAGGCATTGCGCGACTATTACAAGCGCCTCATCGCCATCCGCCGCGCGCACCCGGCCCTGTCGCGGGGCACGCACTCGCCGCTCTCCACGGAAGGCGACGTGTATGTCTTCCAGCGGCGCGACGAAGCGTCCGGCGACACGGTGGTGGTGGCGGTGAACCGCGCCAAGACGAAGGGCGCGGTGTCGGTGCCGTGGCCGGAAGCGTGGACGGGCGTCGGCGAGGTGGAGGATCTGCTGAACGGAGGGCGGACGAAGGCTGGCGCCACGCTGGACCTGGCGCTTCCGCCGCTGTCCGCGCGCATCCTCGGACGCGTGCCGTGAGGCACCCGGCGGTGCATGCGCAGAACCTGACCCGGACGTGCTGTTGTCACCGGCGCGAGCGGGGCTCTTGCTGGAGGGCCTGATGGCCGGCGTGTCGTTCAAGGACGTGGCGAAGCGTTACGGAGACGTGTCGGTCATCGAGGGGCTCAACCTCGATATCCGCGACCATGAGTTCATGGTCCTCGTGGGGCCGTCCGGTTGCGGCAAGTCCACGGCGCTCCGGATGATCGCCGGCCTGGAGGAGATTTCCGGAGGCACCATCTCCATCGGTGAGCGCGCGGTGAACACGCTGCCGCCGAAGGACCGGGACGTCTCCATGGTGTTCCAGAACTACGCGCTCTATCCGCACATGTCCGTGCGGCAGAACCTGGAGTTCGGCCTCAAGATCCGCAAGACGCCCAAGCCGGAGATGGACAAGCTGGTGGACGAGGCGGCGGAAATCCTCGGCATCGCGCACCTCCTGGACCGCAAGCCCAAGGCGCTGTCCGGCGGCCAGCGTCAGCGCGTGGCCCTGGGGCGCGCCATCGTGCGCAAGCCGGCGGTGTTCCTCTTCGACGAGCCGCTCTCCAACCTGGACGCGAAGCTGCGCGTGCAGATGCGCTCGGAGATCAAGAAGCTCCAGCACCGGCTCCAGGTCACGTCCGTCTACGTCACGCACGATCAGATCGAAGCGATGACCATGGGCCACCGCATCGCGGTGATGAAGGACGGCAAGCTCCAGCAGCTGGGCACCCCGCTGGAGGTCTACGAGAAGCCGGTCAACGTGTTCGTGGCGCAGTTCATCGGCACGCCGCCCATCAACATGCTCACCGCCACGCTGGACGCGGACGGCGCGTCGTTCACCGGTGACGGCTTCAAGCTGCCGGTGCCGCAGAAGCTGCGCGCGGCCACGGCGGGCAAGGGCGGCCGCAAGGTGAAGGTGGGCCTGCGCCCGGACAACGTCCTGCCCGCGGGGAACGTCGCGCGCGGCGAGTCCGCGCCCGCGGAGGCGCGCGTGGAGCTGGTGGAGCCGCTGGGCAACGAGCTCATCGTGCACGCCCGCCTGGGAGACAACCCGCTGGTCTTCCGCCTGCCGCCCCAGGCGACTCCGGAGCCTGGCGCCGCTCTTCCCGTGACGGTGGAGCTGGAGTCCCTGCATCTCTTCGACGCTGAATCCGAGCTGCGGCTTTCCGTTTGATATCCCGGAGGATTTTCTCAATGACGCACCTGCGAACGTTGCTCGCGGCCCTCTGTCTGTGCGCAGTCGGCCTGTTGCCCGTCCCGTCCTTCGCCGCCACGGAGCTGGTGCTCTGGCACGCCTACCGCGCGGAGGAGAAGGCCGCGCTGGAGAAGGTGGTCGCCGAGTACAACAAGGCGAACGAAGGCAAGGTCAAGGTCACCACGCTGGCGGTGCCCTACGACGCCTACGCGGACAAGATTTCCGCCACCGTGCCGCGCGGCAAGGGCCCGGACCTCTTCATCTTCGCGCAGGACCGCCTGGGCGGCTGGATTGAAGCGGGCAACACGGTGGAGCCCATCGACTTCTTCCTGGATGACGCGACGAAGAAGCGCTTCATCCCCACGACGATGGAGGCGATGACCTACCGCGGGACGGCGTACGGCCTGCCGCTGAACTACAAGGTCATCACGCTCATCTACAACAAGAAGCTGGTCCCCACGCCGCCCAAGACGTCCGGCGAGATGGTGACGATGGCCAAGAAGCTCACCGACGCGAAGGCGGGCCGCTTCGGGCTCGCGTACGCGTACAACGACTTCTACTACCACGCGGCGGTGATGAACGGCTTCGGCGGCGGCGTGTTCGACGCGAAGAACGCCCCCACGATGAACTCGCCCGCCAACGTGAAGTCGGTGGAGCAGGTCCTCAAGTGGAAGAACAAGGACGGCATCCTCCCCGCGGAGCCCTCCAGCGCGCTCATCACCTCGCTCTTCAACGAGGGCAAGGCCGCGATGGTGTTCTCCGGCCCGTGGTTCCTGGGCGAGGTCTCCAAGGACGTGGAGTACGGCCTGGCGCGGCTGCCCACGCTGGATGAGAACAAGGGCACGCCGCTGAAGCCCTGGATGACGGTGGAGGGCGTGTACGTGGCCGCCCCGTCGAAGAACAAGGAAGCGGCGTACGACTTCGCGAAGTTCCTCACCGACGCGGGCCCCGGCAAGACGCTGGCCCTGGAGGGCCGCCAGAGCCCCGCGAACCAGGCCGTGTACCAGGACGCGAAGGTGGCGGCGGATCCGCTGCTCAAGGCGATGAAGGACCAGGTGGACGTGGCGGTGCCCATGCCCAACCTGCCGGAGATGTCGATGGTCTGGACCCCGGCCACCAGCGCGATGAACACCGTGTTCAAGAACACCGCCACCCCCAAGGCGGCGTTGGACTCGGCCCAGAAGAGCGTGGCGAAGGACGTCGCCGGCCTGCGCAAGAAGTAAGTGAGGAGCTGAAGTGAGCCAGAACGTCCCCCAGCAGCCCCCTTCCGCGGCCGGTGCCCCCACGCCGGTCTCCACCGCCCCGAGCAGTTCCGTGAAGGACCCTTCGACTCCGGGGCCTTCCGGCCGTGCGGGCGGCTACCGGGGGCGCGTGCTGGTGGGGCTCGCCCTGGCGCTGGGCGTGTCCCTGTTCCTGGCGCACGGCCTGCTCGCGCGCGCCAACCAGGAGCGCGCGGCGGAGCGCGAGCAGCGCACGGCCACCGTGTCCCTGCTGGGGCTGGCGGACCTGGTGCAGCGCGCGGGCGGCACCGGCGACGGCGTGAAGGCCGTGGTGGCGGGCTGGCCGGGCGTGCCGGGAAGCTCCGTGCGCGTCATCGCCTTCAGCGGCATCAAGCTGGAGGCGTCCACCTTCCCGGATGACACCGGGGACAAGGCGGCGCCGCGCCGGCTGTCTCGCGAGGAGAAGCCGCTGTACGACCGCGGCCAGCGTCTGCGCGCCGCGGTGGAGACGAACCGCGAGGAGGGCAGCGCGCGCAAGGCAGAGGTGGAGTCGGAGCTGCTCGACAACGGCGCGAGCCGCCTGTTGTCCGCGCCCGTGGAGGTGGACGGGCAGGTGGTGGGCTCCGTGGAGTCCCTCACCCCGGCGGTGGTGAAGGGTGAAACGCCTTCGTGGACGCCGGTGCTGCTGGCGTTCCTGCTGCCGCTGGCGGCGTGCGCGGCGGCGGTGTTCGCGCTGTCGCGCCAGGGCGTGCGCGTGGCGGTGGCGGCGGCGCTGTTCCTGGCGGGCCTGGGTGGCTACACCGTCTATTCGCTGCGCGCGCTGGACGCGGAGCTGCGGCAGACGGAGGACGCGGTCAGCGCGGAGCTGCGCACGCGCGGCGAGAAGGCCCAGGCGCTCATCACCGCGAACAATCTCAACGCGGAGCCCGCGCTGAAGCCCGGCGCGTGGGACGCGGACGCCATGCGCCGCCCGTTGGGCAAGCTGACGGAGTCCGGTGCGCCGGATGAGGCCAAGCTCTCGGCGGCGGGCGCGCAGGTGCGCGGCAACGCGAGCAAGGCGCTGGGCGCGCTGGGCGTGGTGGGGCTGGCGGTGCTGCTGTTCATCGGCCTGGGCGCGCTGCACCGCGCGGTGGCCACGGCGGTGGAGCACCGGCAGGCCTACGCATACATCCTGCCCGCCATGGTGGGCATGGTGGTGCTGGTGTTCTTCCCCTTCGCCTACGGCATCACGCTGTCGTTCACGGACGCCAACCTCTACAACAGCAGCCAGCCGCTGTCTGAGTTGTGGGTGGGCTTCCGCAACTACGTGGACATCCTGGGCGACTTCAGCTTCGCGAAGACGGCGGCGGACGGCTCGCTGGTCTTCAACTACCTGAACTTCTACTACACGCTCCTGTTCACCATCGTGTGGACGGTGACGAACGTGACCATCGGCGTGACGGTGGGCCTGCTGCTCGCGCTGGCGCTCAACGTGCCGAATCTGAGGATGCGGCCGGTGTACCGCGTGCTGCTCATCCTGCCGTGGGCCATGCCCAACTACATCACCGCGCTCATCTGGAAGGGCATGTTCCACCAGCAGTTCGGCGTGGTGAACCACGTCATCCGGATGTTCGGTGGGGACGGCCTGGCGTGGTTCGACTCGCCGCTCACGTCGTTCTTCACGGCGCTGGCCACCAACGGATGGTTGTCCTTCCCGTTCATGATGGTGGTGTCGCTGGGCGCGCTCCAGTCCATCCCGGGTGAGCTCTACGAAGCGGCGCGCGTGGACGGCGCCAACCGGTGGCAGCAGTTCACCGCCATCACGCTGCCCGCGCTGAAGCCCGCGCTGGTGCCCGCGGTCATCCTGTCGGTGGTGTGGACCTTCAACATGTTCAACATCATCTTCCTGGTGACGGGCGGTGACCCGGGCGGCTCCACCGAAATCCTGGTCACCCAGGCGTACAAGTTCGCCTTCGAGCGCTACCGCCACGGCTACGCGGCGGCGTACTCCACCGTCATCTTCGGCATCCTGCTGCTCTACAGCATGGTGCAGAACCGCATGAGCCGCGCCACGGAGGCCGCGTAACCCATGGCGCTCTTCTCTGAACGTCGCGAAGGCATCTCCCACCTGCCGCTGCACGTGGTGCTGGTGACCTTCACCCTCTTCACCATCTACCCCATCCTCTGGGTGGTGAGCCTGGCCTTCTCCGGCAAGCAGAGCCTGGCCATCGCCACGCTGCCGGAGAACCCCACCTTCTGGGACCGGCTGCGCGCGGTGACGCCGTGGCCGGAGACCTTCAGCGTCTCCAACTTCGCGTCGGTGATGGCGGATCAGCCGTTCGCCAGGTGGATGCTCAACAGCGCCATCGTGGCCATTGGCACCACGGTGCTGGGCGTCTTCATGGCGTGCACGGCGGCGTATGCCTTCAGCCGCTTCAAGTTCCCAGGCCAGCGCGCGGGCATGATGGCGTTCCTCGTGTCCCAGATGTTCCCGGGCACGCTGATGCTGATTCCGCTCTACATCATCCTGGTGCAGTGGCTGGGCCTGGGCAGCAGCCGGCTGGGCCTCATCATCGTGTACGCCACCACGTCCATCCCGTTCAGCGTGTGGATGCTCAAGGGCTACTTCGACACCATCCCCAAGGACCTGGAGGAGGCGGCGCTGATGGACGGTGCGTCTCCGGGGCGCATCTTCTGGAGCATCATCCTGCCGCTGGCGAAGCCCGCGGTGGCGGTGACGGCGCTGTTCAGCTTCATGACGGCGTGGAACGAGTTCATCCTCGCGGCGACGTTCATGGACCAGGAAGCCATGTACACGGCGCCGGTGGGCCTGCGCTTCTTCGTGGGCGGCTTCAGCCAGCAGTGGGGCTACTTCGCGGCCGGCTCCATCATCGTGTCCGTGCCCGTCGTCTTCCTCTTCCTCTTCCTGCAGAAGTACCTCGTCTCCGGGCTCACCGCCGGTGGCGTGAAGGGTTAGTCCCGCGGTCTTTCTTCGCAGTCCTTTCGTCTGTCGTTGCAAGGAGCAAGCACCCCCATGATCAACCCCCGCATCGCAGTCCTCACCCTGGCCGCTTCCCTGTCCGCGGCGCCGGCCCTGGCCGACAAGGTGCAGTTCAAGGATCCCACCGGCGACGACAAGGGCCCGGGCAAGTACACCTACCCGACGGACCCCGTGTACAAGCCGGGCTCGTTCGACCTGACCGGCTTCAAGCTGGACCAGGGCGGCAACAAGACGGACATCGAAATCCAGCTGAAGGCGTCGCTGGAGAACCCCTGGAAGATGGCGGACGGCTTCTCCGTGCAGGAGGTCTTCATCTTCATCGACACGGACCACAAGGTCGGCAGCGGCTTCACGGACAGCCCCCCGGGCCTGAACGTCTCCTTCGCGCCGGAAGACGCGTGGGACAAGGTCATCATCATCTCGCCGCAGGGCTCGTCGCGCGTGCGCGCGGAGGCCAACAACAAGGCCGGCGCGATGAAGGGCGCCGTCGTGGTGCCCACCAAGGTGCGCGCCTCCGGCAACAAGATTACCGCCACGGTCATGAACTCCGACCTGGGCGCCGGTGCCCCCTCCACGTGGGGCTACCAGGTCGTGATGCAGTCCAACGAGGGCTTCCCCGCGGACAACGACCTGCTCACCCGCCGCGTCAACGAGTACGAGGGCCAGCACCGCTTCGGCGGCGGCTCCGACTTCAACTGCGATCCGCACGTGATTGACGTGCTCGCGGGCCAGGGCAAGGGCGACAGCTCTGAAATCAAGGCTCAGTACGAAATGCTCTCGTACGAGTGCGCGGGTGACGGTTCCGCGACGAAGAAGGCCACGCTGAAGATGGTCTCCGGCGAGAAGCGCCCGGCGGCGCAGGGTGTCGCGGCGGCGGCTCCGGCCCCGGCTCCCGAGGCGGCGCCCGCGGCTCCGGCCCCGGCTCCGGCGCCCACGCCGGCCGCTCCGGCTGGAACGACGGTCGCTCCGGCGCCGACGACGGCCACGCCGACGAAGTAGCCGGCGGCGGACTGTTCAAAACAGTCCGTTTCAAGGTTTGATGCAACACGGGGAGGGCTGCCGCGGAGGTCCCGCGGCGGCCCGGGAGAGGGGATGACCCCCCTCTGGTTCAAAAGCTTTCGAGAAGGGTTTTCCGGACATCATGAAGAATCGCAAGAACGTGGTGCGGGGAGCGTGTGCGCTCACCGTGGCGGCCGGCCTCATTCCTGGGGCGGCCATGGCGCAGGACAGCGGCCCCAAGCTCACCATTGGTGGCACGACCTATACGAAGTACCTCTGGGGCACGCAGCGCGACCAGGGCGCGCTGTACAACTTCACCACGGTGCCCGGTGAAGGCTACGGCGACAACGGCATCGGCACGGAGCTGGAGCTCCTGCTGAACGCGAAGATCTCTCCGCAGGTGGAGGTCAACGGCCGCATCCACAGCCGCTTCAACCAGAACTTCTGGACGAACTTCGGCGGCTTCGGTGGCCGGAACCCGCCGACGCCGGACTGCACCGCGGGCGACTGCGGCGAGTTCGACCCGCGCTCCAACCAGTACATCAAGCTGCGTGGCATGTCCGTGACGCTGCGTCCGGGCTACCTCATCGACTCGGCGCTCATCGGCGCGACGGACCTGGGCCAGTTCGACCCGTTCGTCATCGGCCGCGTCCGCTACATCGACCGCGACAACGCGGCGGCCATCCTGCTGCAGGGCTCCAACTTCGACCGGAAGCTCACGTGGGACGCGGCGCGCATCTCGCTGCCCCGCCTCTGGGCCGGCCCGAACTTCAGCACGGGCGCCTTCCACGCGCGTGACGCGGCGTACGGCTTCCAGGCGAAGGTCACCCCGAACGAGCTCTTCGACGTGGGCGGCATCTTCCAGTACGCGAACGACCAGGAGATCAACCCGGAGGACACCAACCTGGACGACGGCCGTGACCTGACGCCGCGCTACCGCAACGGCGTGGGCGGTCTGAAGGCGGCCCTGCACATGGGCTCGTGGCTGGACGTGCGCGGCGCCGCGTACACGTCGTACTCCAACGCGGACCCGGTGCTGTCGCCGAAGAGCTTCGGCGTGGGCGGCTACAGCCCGGTGCTGGCCGGCCATCACACCGACCAGACGTACATGCTGAATGCGTCCCTCAACGACCCGCTGGACGTGGGCCTGTCGCTGAACCTGCAGCTGTTCAGCATTGGCGCGGAGTACATGGCGGTCATGGCCAGCCGCCGCGAGGCGGACGTGCTCCTCACGGAGGGCCACGACGGCAGCTTCGCGTTCCCCGGCCCGTCCAACGCGTCCTACGGCATCTACAAGGGCAACCCCACCCGCATCGGCTACGGCGGCTGGACGAGCGAGGCCCAGCAGGTCGCCACGCTCAACGTGGACAACGACTTCACGGACTTCGACGAGCCCATGGCGGAGACGGCCATCGGTTGGAAGGGCGTGACGGCGAACCCGGTCTATGCGAACGGCGCGCTGGAGGTGGGTGGCGAGTACTCGTTCATCACCTACAACACCAACTGGCAGGCGTACGGCAACGCGGACCGGGCGCTGGGCGACAGCCAGTTCCCCGGCACGGAGCTGGACTCTGGCGTGGGCCACAACTTCCGCACGGCCTACCAGCCCTTCCAGGACAAGAAGACGCACCTGGTCGCGCTGCGCGCCAAGTACGTGGTCGACGTGCTGAAGGGCATCGATGTGTTCGGCAAGTTCAAGTACATCCACGAGACGGACAAGCGCCTGAACGACCCGCGCTTCCTGCCGTACGCGTCCGGCTCGTGCGTGGGCGGCGGCGTGGCGTGCGACAACTCGCTCCGCCAAGAGTACAGCCCGGGCAACAGCACCGCCGACCTCTACCGCAACCCGGACGTCATCACGAACAGCCAGGGTGACACGGGCTACGAGTTCAAGCCGTTCGACAACATCGCGGACGACGACCGCCTGCTGGACTACACGACGTTCACGGCCGGCGCGGGCTACCAGTTCACGGACGACCTGTACGTGTCCGCCAGCTACTCCAAGTTCTTCGCGGATCTGCTGGACGGCAACACGGCGTTCCAGGCGTACAACAACCACGAGATGGCGTCCGGCAAGCACAACAAGAACCAGGTGCTGGTGAAGGCGCGCTACATCCTGTCTGGCGTGGAGTTCGGCCTGGAGGGCCAGTACGCGTTCGGCTCGTTCCGCCCGGACTTTGGCGACGGCTTCGTGGTGCAGTACGCGGACGACACCATCGCGGCCGACCACAACGTGGCGGTGGGTTCGCGCGGTTTCGTCAACCGCAACAAGGGCTGGAACAGCCTGGAAGAGCGCAACTTCGAGCAGATGCGCGTCAAGGCGTTCATGAAGGCGCAGTTCTAGTCACCGCGCGCCCCGCTTCGTGCGGGGCACGAGGTTGACGAGAGAGCGAGCCCGGGGCGCCTGTGAAGGCACTCCGGGCTCCTTGCGTTTGGGGCACCGCGCGGTACACCTGACGGGCGTTTCCTCCGTTTGAGGTGCTCTTCCATGTTCGTGTGCTCTCGCGTGTCCGCGCTCCTGCTCGCCTCCTCCCTGGCCGCGTGTTCCGGCGGCAAGACGCGCGAGGACGCGCTGCTGTTCCGGCTGACGGATCCAGTGGGGGATGACCACGGCGACGGCGAGCTGCTGTATCCGCGCCGGACGGACCTGGGGCGCGGCGATTTGGACGTGGTGTCGGTGGCGGCGTTCGCGGACGACGAGGCGACCCGGTTCGAGGTGACGTTCGCGCACCCCATCGCGAAGCCCTCGCGCGCGCAGGCGGTGGACCTGGAGGGCGCGACGGTCGCGGAGCGGGCCCGGCACGGCTTCTACACGTTCAACGTGGACCTGTACGTGGACCAGGACCGGGTGCCCGGCTCCGGGCGCACGGACACGCTGCCGGGGCGCGGGCTCACGCTGGCGCCGGATTCCGGGTGGGAGAAGGCGGTGGTGCTGACGCCGCGTCCCTATGAGGCGCGTGAGGCCCTGCGCAAGACCTGGCGGCAGGCGGCGCTGGATGCGTACGAGAAGAAGTCTGGAGGGATTGGCGGCAAGGTGGAGGCGGAGCTGAACGCGGCCACGGAGCAGGAACTGGAGGCGCGGGTGTTCTTCCCCACCCTCATCCAGGTGAGCGGGCGCACGGTGGTGTTCCGGGTGCCGGACCGCTTCCTGGGCGGACATGCGAGCGCGGACTGGGGCTACGGCGTGGCGGTGACGGGCGCGACCATCGAGCGGCGCGTGGCGCTGGGCGGGATGTTTGGTGGGGACACGAACGCGAACCCGCGGCTGATGGCGATGGGCATCGTGCCCGGGGAGCCGCCGTCGGGTGACCGCTTCGGTGGTGGGCGCAAGGGAGACCCCTCGCAGTCTCCGGTGGTGGACCTGCTGGTGGCGCAGGGGACGACGCAGGAGGAGGTGCTGGGAGCTTCGAGGCCGGCGTGGAGCGCGGTGGTGCCGTCGGGGAAGGCCGTGGCTCCGGCGACGGCGGGCATGGTGGAGGACGCCGGTGTGACGGTGGACGCGCCGGATGCGGGAGCCATGGCCGAGGACGCCGGGGTCGTGGGTCCTTCGTCGCCCGCCCCGTGACGGCCGGTTCTCGCGCTGTGCGCGGGAGGTCCTGGTTGCGGTGAGTCCGCGCGGCCGAGGATGGGTGCTTTGGAGGCATCCATGTCTTCGTGCCGGAGCTGGGCGGTCGTGGTGCTGCTGGTGCTGCTGGGCACGGGGTGTTCAGCGACGCGTGGCGTCCGGCTGAAGACGGGGCAGGGTGCCCCGGTCGTCCATGTGCCTCGGGCGGAGGTCGAGCCCGTGGAGTTGGACGGGGATGTGTTCACGGAGGCGGTGCGGACGCTGGCGGAGGATGCGCCGGTGTCCCCGCGTCATCGTGAGGATGCGCATCGGCTGTTCGCGGGGACGTTCTCCTCGAAGTCCTATGCGCATGTGCGCGGGCGATTGGGGCTGGTCTCCGTGGAGGAGACTCCTCGTGCCCGGCTGCTGGTGGAGGATGACGGCCGGGAGCTGGCGAGCGCTTATGGGCGGTGGTGCCAGCGCAAGCAGACACCGGGGGACTGTCTTCAATTGCTGGAGGGCAGCTCCGCGCTGGATGAGGACGGGCGGCGTTCGCTGGCGTTCGCCATCGCGCTGGACTCGGTGTGGGAGGAGACGTCGGAAGCGCTGGTGGGGATGACGGACCCGCGGGCGGTGCTCACGACCATTGTCGCGACCGGAACGGTCTACCTGGCGCTTTGGTTGATGCCCGAGCCCGTGTCGAAGGGCATCGCGGCGACGATGACGGTAGTGCTCATCGCCTACCTGGGCATCGACACGGTGTGGAACCTCATCCAGGGATGGCTCGAGTTGTCCGAGCAGGCGCGTGTCGCTCGGACGTTCGATGAGCTTCGCGACGCGGGGGAGGAGTACGGGGAGGTGATGGGGAAGAACGCAGCGCGGGCGTTCGTGATGCTGGCGCTGGCGGCGGTGGGCAGCACGGCGGAGACGTTCGCGGCGAAGGTCGCCACGCTCCCGGGCTCAGGGCAGGCCTCGCTGGTGGCCGCGGAGATGGGTGGCTTCCGGCTGGGTGCGGCGGCGCAGGTGGAGTCCGCTGCCGTGTCCTCCGAGGGCGTTGTCACCCTGGTGCTGGCGCCGAACGCGGTGGCCATGTCTGCTCGGGGATGAGAAGAGTCCCGTCGCGAGTGGCGCGGATGCGGGCGGACATGAGCACCACATCGCTTCCAACAAGTGGTGGAGTGCCACGAACCGGGGTGGCCCGTGGTCTCCCCAGTTCCAGAAGATCTTCGACAAGGCCGGGATGTCGCTTGATGATCCCGCGAACAAGGTTCGCGTCCCGGGACACAGAGGCCCGCATCCAGAGGCATACCACCAGTGGGTATTGAGGTCCCTTTCCCGAGCAACGAACCAGTGCCGCAGCATGGCGCAATGCAGGGCTCTGCTGACCGATGAGTTGAGACGTCTTGCCAGTCAAATCACCAGAAAAGAAAGCATCATGAATCGGTGGGTGACTGGCCTTGAGTGATGCGGGAAGCCCGTGAGGACCATGGAATACTTCGACCTTTATGCGGATGTCGCGGAAGGATTCTGGTGCCTGGGGCATCCGCTCGACCTCCAAGGGCGCGAGCTCGACGATCCCTGGCAGTTCACGGGTGGAGAACCCGCGCACTTCAAGGACCCGATTCGGCTTCCGTTGGACCTGGAGGGGGAATCCCGTGACTACTCACATGCGGCGTTCGGTACTCCGGTCATCAACGCGAAGCTCGCGGCTCTTTTTCAGGAGTTGGCTCCGAACGACGTGGAATTGATCCCCGTCAAGGTCGACTCCCACGCAGGGCCGTACTTCATCCTCAATGCCCTCCGCACCATTCCGTGCGTCGATACCGAGGCTGCCGAAGAGGCCTACTTCTGGACCGAAGAGGATGGGATTCCGGAGAAGGTCGGCACCCTCAGGTCCATCTACGGCATGCGCATTGACCCGTCGAAGGTGGGCGATGCGAAGGTATTCCGCCCCTCGGAATGGGATGTCTCCCTTATCGTCTCCGAGGACATCAAGGACGCGATGGAGCGCGCGGGCATCACGGGCGCGAAGTTCGAAGCAGTCACAGGGCCGACGACCTTCGACCCTGTTCGGCGCGCGGAGACGAAGAGGCGCGGCGAATTGTGGGATCAGGCTCGCTACGCTCGCGCATCCGTGTGGCGCGGGCTCGGCACCATGTCGGACGACTTCTACATTCCTCCGGTCGTTGGCGGCCCATGGCCCGGCGAACGGCAGTGGTGGACGGCCATGCGACGCCCTGACGGCGGCATTCTCATCGTCACAGACGGCTTGTCCGATCCGTTCAACGACATCCTGGACCGGCCCACGGCTGGCTTTGGACTGGAGCTCGCCATCGAGACGCCGGAGCCGCTCGGGGAGGTGTGGAAGAGCTGGCCTGCGCATCTCCTCGAACGTGTCGCCTACGAGGTCGCTGAGTTCGAGAAGCTCCGTGTCTCCCTGGCCAACGGCACGCTGTCCATGGAGGTCGACGGCGTGGGCATGCCCGAAACCCTCCTCACTCCCGAGGGTCGTGTGGCCGTGCTCATCGGCATGGAGACGGATTCGCTGCCCTCTCGCTTCACGCTTCCCGGGGGCGAGGTCCGGCTCCTCACCGTGAAGGTGCTGATGCCCGCGGAGCTGAAATGGCTGCTCCGCCAGGGCAAGGGCGCGGCGGCGGAGCTCATCCGCCGCTTCAAGGCCGCGGGAGAAACCCATTTCTCCCGCTCGTGGCGTCAGCCTGTCGTCAGCTAGCGCAGCCGCCAGATGCCCGTGGAGCGCGCCGGGATGCTGGCCTTCCATGCTCCCGTGCCTCCCGAGAGCTGCGTCACTCCGGGGTCCACGAACAGTGGCTCCGCTGTCGTGGCCTCCACGTCGAACGGTCCCACCGACTCCTGCGAGGTGGAGAAGTTGTGGACCACCAGCACCTGCTCGTCGTCCAGCGTCCTCACGAACGCGAGCGTGCGCGACAGCCCCGTCGTCGCCGTGAACAGCCGCAGGCCTCCGTTGCGCAGCGCCTCCGAACCCTGGCGCGCGTGGATGAGCGAGCGATAGCGCGACAACAGCGACCCCGGGTTGCTCCGCTGCGCCTCCACGTTCGCCGTCTCCCTTCCGCTGGAGAACGCGTACCAGGGCGAGCCCGTCGTGAAGCCCGCGCCCGCCGCGCCGCTCCAGGGCATCGGCGTGCGCTTGGACTCGTCGTTGTTGGCGTTGCCGTTCCCCAGGCCCACCTCTTCGCCGTAGTAGAGGAACGGCGCTCCCGGCAGCGTCAGCAGCACCGCCGCCGCCAGCCCCAGCTTCGCCCCGTCGTTGGCGAACTGAGTCGCCAGCCGCACCTGGTCGTGGTTGGTGAGGAAGGGCGCGTCCGCCACGCCGGCCGGATAGTTGTTCTTCATCTCCAACAGCTTCGCCGCCACGCCTCCGCCGTTGCCCGCGTTGATGCCTTCAAGCACCCTCGCGGACATGGGGAAGTTGAAGTTGAGCGGCAGCTCGTCCCCGCCCGGCACTGTCGCCGTGGAGCCGTAGTACTTCCCCACCGACGGCGTCTCGCTCCAGGCCTCGCCCACCAGCACCGCATCCGGCTTCACCGAACGCACGTGCGCGGAGAACTCCTTCCAGAACGCGTGCGTCTCCGGCGTGTCCGCCTGCCCCGCGCCGCCGCCCGTCTCGATGAGGTAGCGCGCGGCGTCCAGCCGGAAGCCGTCCACGCCTCGCTGGAGCCACAGCGTCGCCAGGCGCTTCATCTCCTCGCGCACCGCGGGCGTCTGCATGTTCAGGTCCGGCATGCCGCCCCAGAAGACGCCGTAGTACCAGCCGCTGTTCTGCTGATGCCACGTGTTGGTCTGCGAGTAGATGTCCCACGGCTGCGCCCACGCCGGGTTGTTCCCGCGCCACTGATACCAATCGCGCTTCGCCGACTGCGCCGAGGACGCCGAGTCCACGAACCACGGATGCGATGAGCTGGTGTGGTTGATGACGAAGTCGAGGATGACGCGCATGCCCCGGCGGTGCGCCTCGTCACACAGTCGCTGCAGGTCCTCCAGCGAGCCGTATGCCGTCTGGATGCGCTCGTAATCCGTCACGTCGTAGCCGTGGTAGCTGGGCGACGCGAACACCGGCATCAACCACAGCGCGTCCACGCCCAGGTCGTCCGTCGTCGCCGGGTTGCCGTCGTTCAGGTAGTCCAGCCGCGAGATGAGTCCCGGCAGGTCTCCCACTCCGTCTCCGTTGGAGTCCTGGAAGCTGCGGACGAACACCTCGTAGAACACCGCGCCCCGGTACCACGCGTCTCCCGCGGGCGCGGCGAGCGTGATGCTTCCAGGCGCGGAGGGAGTCGGCCCGGGCGTAGGCGAGGAACCGGCGCAGGCCGACAGCAGGGCCGCGCTGCAGAGGGAGAGTCCGCGGAGGGGTCGCATGGCTTCTTCCTCTAACAGCGAACGTTCCACGCGGGCCAGCGCACCGCCTGGATGAAGCGCGCTCACCCGGACGGTAGGCTTGTGGCCAACATGTCTCACCCTGCTCGCCGCCTTCATTCCCTGCATATCCGGCAGGGGCACCCGGACTTCCTCGACCTTCCTTGGGAGCTGCCGCTGGAGGCGTGGACGGAGCGTTCACCACGCGTGGTGGAGGTGCCGCGCGGTCTGTCCCGGCACGTGGTGGTGTTCGTCAGCTACGGCGCCACCATCTACGCCTTCAAGGAGACGCCCGCGCGCGTGGCGCAGCGCGAGTACGACCTGCTGCGCGGCCTGGAGGAGCGCCGGTTGCCATCGGTGTGCCCCGTGGGGCTGGCGGTCCAGACGGAGGAGGGGCTGGAGGTCTCGCCCGGGGACAGGCCTGGACTGCTGATCACCCAGTACCTCGCGTCGTCGCTGCCGTACCGCGCGCTGTTCATGCAACAGGGATTGGAGCGCTACCGGTCGCGGCTCCTGGACGCGATGGCGGGCCTGCTGGTGCGGCTGCACCTGGGCGGGTTCTTCTGGGGCGACTGCTCGCTGTCCAACGTGCTCTTCCGCCGCGACGCGGGCGAGCTGCAGGCATACGCGGTGGACGCGGAGACGTCCGAATTGCACGAGCAGCTCTCCGCCGGCCAGCGGGAGATGGACCTCCAGATCATGGAGGAGAACATCGCTGGCGGCCTGGCGGACCTGGCCGCTCGCGTGGAGCTGGCGGAGGAGTTGCCCCAGGAGCTGGAGGCGTGGCAGGAGACGGCCGCGAGCATCCGCCAGCGCTACGAGCGGCTGTGGGCCGAAATCAACCGCGAGCTCATTCTCCAACCGCACGAGAGCTACCGCATCCACGAGCGGATCCGCACGCTCAACGACCTGGGCTTCTCCGTGGGCGAGGTGGAGCTGCTGGCGAGCGGGCAGGGCAGCCAGCTGCGCATGCGCACCATCGTCACGGACCGCGAGTACCACCGGCACCAGCTGCACTCGCTCACCGGCATCGTCGCCGAGGAGCGCCAGGCGAGCCTGCTGCTCAACGAGATGCAGGAGATGAAGGCCACGCTCACTCGCAAGATGGACCGCAGCGTGCCCCTGAGCGTGGCCGCGTTCCGCTGGCTGGACGAGCGCTACCACCCCACGCTGTCACGCCTCCAGAAGGACCTGGGCCGCGCGGCCGACACCGCGGAGCTCTACTGCCAGGTGCTGGAGCACAAGTGGTTCCTGTCCGAGCGCGCGAAGCGCGACGTGGGCCTGGACGCCGCCGTGCAGGACTACGTGACGCTCACCCTCAAGCAGCCCGGCATCGCGCCGCTCCTGGAGGACGCGTCACGGGACTCCGAGGACCTGTAACCCCTCGGGTCACAGGACGGACTGGGGCTGTGACTCCCAATGCCACACATTCGGTGTGGGGACCGGGCTCCTGCACGGAGAATCATTGGCATAGCGGGTGAATACGGGCGCTGGCCGTCTTTCTGGGATTTCCCCCGGAACCTGTCAGGAGCCCCCCATGCGTCTGTTCCGCCGTCTTGCCCACTCCGGTCTTGCCACCTTGTTCGCCCTGGCCCTTCCGCTCGCGCAGGCCCAGGCGGAGGACTGTGTCCAGTTCTCTGGGATGAAGCACTGTGCCGTGGGCGCCGCGAAGCTGGTGGTGGACGGCAAGGAGCTGCTCGTCCAGTCCGCTGACACGTCTGGCAAGGACGGCGTGGCCGTGGACACCGCGCAGGCCAAGGGCTGGAGCGCGGGGCTGGCCCACGAGCCCTCCGGCGAGGCCCGGGAGACGACCGTCAAGACGGTCATCTCGGACGGCAAGGTGGTCGCCGCCTCCGTCGTCACGGACACGTCTGAAGGGCAGGAGTTCGCGGCGAGCTTCGTGGACGCGAACGGCAAGCCGACCACCTACTCGGCGATGGTGTTCCGCGAGGGCCAGCTCGTGGCCTCCGTGAGCGGAATTTCCAGCGGCTCCGTGGGGGCCAGGTCCATCGCGGGATTCGGCAAGAAGACCTGCACCACCCTGACCTACAAGGCGTGCATGAAGCTGTGTGTGGGCGGACCCATCGACTGCGCCTACTGCAGGGTCCCGTGCATCGGCAGCGTGCACCAGGAGGAATGGGTGCTCAGCAACGGCAAGTATCCCTACCTCGACTTCTCGTTCCAGTCGCCCTTTGGCGCCTTCTCCGTGGGTGACACCGCCAAGGCGGCTCCGCGGATCGTCGTGGGGGATCAGCTGGTGCTGATCTCCGACGCGCCGAGTGAGGGCGCCCAGGGCATCGACCAGGTGCTCGTGCAGAGCACGGCGAAGACGGTGTCGCTCTCCAACGAGACCGTGTCCCGGTAACCCGCTGTCCCGGATGTCCTCCCGCCATGCGTCCGGCGGGAGGGCGTCAGCGGCAGACGCGGATGGGCGGCTCGATGAGGAACGGCTCGGTGGCGTTCGGGTCGTCCGGGTCGAACGCGGGCGACATGGGCCCCGCTCCGGTGGGCTTCCACTTGCGCGGCACGCGCTCCAGGCCCACGGGGTAGATGGTCAGCGCCCCGTCCTTGCCAATGCGCATGCGCAGGAAGTTCTTGAAGTCCGGCAGCGCGAGCGACCCGAAGGCCTCGTTGGAGTGCGCGCCGAAGAAGTTCACGCTCAGCCAGAGGTACAGGCCCGTGATGAACGGGCCCACGAGGAAGCCGCCCACGAAGGTGAACGCGCAGGAGAAGAAGAACTTGCCCGCCAGGTGCAGCCAGCCGTCCGCGCAGTGCGCGCCATCCGGTGACAACACCGGACACACGCCCAGCTGACTCACCGTGAAGTACGTGGCTCCCCAGGCGATGAAGAACGCCGCCACGATGTGCGCCACGCCGTGCAGGCCGCCCATGAGCGCGCGCCATTTCCCCAGCGCCGCGTCCGCCAGCCCCGCGAGTCCTCCCATCGTCACCATTCCGAGGATGAGCGTCCACGGCCGGTTGACCATGCTGTTGGCCACCGCCGTCACCACCTCCGGCAAGCGGGAGATGCCCAGCGAGCCCACCTCCGCGTAGGCCGCCAGCGCGAGCAGCAGGTACCACAGGCCGGTGATGAGCCCGAACAGCGGGCTGTAGCGGATGAGGAACAGGTTCTTGCGCGCGAGCTTCCGGGACGTGTCCTCGGTCGGGAAGCTCTTGCGCAGCGTGGAGCCATCTCGCAGCACGGGCGCTGCCGGCGCGTGCGTGGGGTGCATGAAGGCGCCGCCTCCGCCCGCGGTGATGCGGTGCTGGCCGGTTTCGTCCTCGTGCCGGCGGTAGTGGTGCAGGTCGCCCGCGAGGAACACGGCGATGCGCCGCCCGAGCACCTTCTCCTCCAGGTACTCCAGGTTGTTCTCCAGGTAGCTGCCCTTGTGGCGCCGGGCCGCGGCCGCCAGCACCCACGCGGGCTCCGCGTTGCAGAGGATGACGCGGTCGTCGGGGCCCATCTGCTCCGCGACGTGGCGGAAGTACTCCACCTGGGGCACGTCGATGTCGCTGTTGAGCTGCACGTCCGTGCCGATGAGCCACCAGTTCTTCGGCAGCTTCAGCGCGAAGTAGCTGCGGCTCTGCCGCGTGCGGCGTCCGGCCAGCCAGCGCTGCGCGCAGAACAGCCGCATGAAGGCGGACAGGCCGTCGTACCAGTCGTGGTTGCCCGGGATGACGAACAGGTCCGGGTGGGGCGCCTGCGAGCGGCGCATGGCGGCCTCGTAGGGCTGCACCGTGCGCTCCTCGTACGTCTCGCGGCTGGCGCCGGGGTAGACCTCGTCCCCGCCGAACACCAGCACGCGGCCTCGGGGCGTGATGTGCGCGGTCTTGCCGTCCTCTTCTGGGAGCCGCAGCTCCGGCAGCGCCAGCAGGCGCGCCACCGCGTAGGTGGAGTCCCAGCCGTCGCCGATGTCGGAGACGTAGTCGAGCCAGAAGTCGCCGTCCGCGCCGGACTCCTCCGAATAGTCGAAGTAGGGCTGCTGCGGCCGCACCACCGCTTCGATGAGCCGGTGGTCCGCGCGCGCGCCGAACACCGTGGCCACCACCGCGTCCAGGCCCGTGCGCAGCACCTGCCCGGGGTGCAGCCAGCGCACCATGTCCGCGTGCTTCTGGGGCCGGGTGGCGGTGGCGGTGCCCCGCTCGCGCACCAGGTGCGGCGGGGGCGTGGGGCCCGGCTCTTCCCAGGGCGCGGG